>JAQVLU010000014.1 GCA_028703995.1 Minisyncoccota bacterium | reverse complement strand
CACAGAAACATTGCTACTACTCAAATATATACTCACGTTACAAATAAAAGATTAAGGGATGTTCATCGAAAGTATCACTCGGGAAATAACTTTAAGAAAGACATTAATTAATGTCGCACAATATTATAATTTAATTATAGAAACAATATGAAAATAGACATGCACTGTCATACAAAATATTCAAAAGACGCTTTAGCTTCTCCTTCTGAAATATTTAAAAAATTAAAGAAAAAAGGCTTAGATGGATTTGCTATTACTGATCACGATAATACAAATGGTTGGGAGGATGCTCTTTTAGCGGCAAAAGAAAACAATATGTTTCTTATTTTAGGAGAAGAAATTAAATCAAAAAATGGAGATATTTTAGGGTTGTTTTTGAATAAAGAAATAAAAATGAAAGGAGAAGAGCCTGAAAAAATAATTGAAGAAATACACAATCAAAACGGAATCGCTATTATCCCCCACCCTTTCGATCTTAAGAAGCCCTTTAAAGACATTGAAAAATATATTGATTTAGTAGATGGAATAGAAATCTTTAACGCAAGAAGATTTGTTTCTAAAGAAAACTCTAGAGCACTAGACTTATCTTTCAAACATCCTAACTTAGCGATTACTGCCGGAAGTGATGCTCACGCTTTAGGCGGTGTTGGTTTTGCTTATATTGAATCTTCAGCAAAAACCACTGAAGAATTCAAAAAAGACATTCTTTTAAAAAATGTAAAATGGCAAGGATTAAAAGCTCCTTTAATTTATCTTTTAGCGCCTACTCTAAGAAAAATAAAAAATGCGCTTAAAATTTAAATTCTATAGCTTCTTTGAGAGAAGACAAAACTTTATCTGCTCTTGAAAAATCTTGCCTAATTGAATATTCATTTGGGACTGCAAAACAATTAACACCAGCATCTTTCGCAGCCTGTAATCCGTATTGAGTATCTTCGAAGGCCAAACACTCAGAAGGTTTTAGGTTTAATTTTTCTACCGCTAAGAGATAAACATCTGGCCATGGCTTACTCCTACTAACATCGTTTCCAGCAACTATAATTGGAAAGTATTTTAGAAAATCATTTTTAGACAATTTTGTAATAACTTCTTCCCTATCTCCCCCAGAACATAAAGCAATCTTAAAGTTGTCTTTAAAATATTCAACCGCTTCTTTTGCATAAGGCATAATCGGCATTGTTTTTTCATTAAACCATTTTTCAATTAAAACCTTTTTTTTATTAAGAAGAGTTCCTTGTTCTATTTTTAAATTAAAATTTTTAATTAATTCTTCCTCTATTTGCTTACCACTTTTTCCAGCATAATCAAAATACATCTCTTTGGTAAGTTCTATGCCATAATCTCTCAATGGCTCCACCCATCCTAGATATTGATAGTATTCACTATCAAACAAGACTCCATCTAAATCAAAAATAATTCCTTTTATATTGTTCATATTGTTTTTATTTACTTATTAATATCGTCCCTATAACAATCATTACCGCACCCGTAATAACTTTTACTCTCTCGTCAGGCATCGGCAACTCATGCAAAAAAAATATTCCTAAAAAAACCGCCACTAAAGTATTTGTATTGTAAATCGGAACAAGTTTAGCAGCTTCAGCTCCAGAAGAAAAAGCAAGAAAGGTAAACACCATTCCCAAAGCCCAAAAACATCCTTGCAATAAACCAAAAGAAATAACTGGGAAAGAAAGCTCTACTCCGTTACTTTTTAAAGCAAACATAATATAAAAAATGAGTCCAAAAATCAAAGCAAAGCCAAGCCCTTTCATTCCTAGACTTAAACCAGTTGCTTTAATTATAAAAAAAGTCAAAAAGACTAAAATAATTCCAGCAAGCATTAATAAAGAAGCGTTCGAAGCATCTATCTTTAAATACTTTTCAGAAGTTACTATCTTTGAAAAAATTGTATCGGTTCCCCAAAGTAAAGCACTTGTAAAACCATAAATTAACCAAGTAGGCATATATTTATTATATTATATAAATAAAAAAAGCACAATAATAATTTTAGAAATAAGCACATATACATCACTCCTTTTTGTTGACATTACTCGTTTTTTGTTTTATGCTATAAATAGCTATTTAAAATATCGAAGAATAGTCATTTTATGTTTATTAAAATAATATATATAAATTGGCTATTCTTTATCTTGAAAAGAATGGTCCTAGAGGTTCGTAAATGGACGCAATCATTATTTCGCACAGTCGAATTGATTCAGCTTCTGGAAAAGTAAGTGAAGTTTGGTCCTCAATTGTTGAAGGAGCGATAGAATTCGCCCTTGAACACAAGAAGGAAATAGCTGTTCTAGCCCCAACTAAGTCATACAATGACATTGAGGAATATTATTCCTTGGTTCGGGAAGCAACAAAGCTTGCCAAAAAAATCATTCTTCCTTTTTCAAAAGGAAGTCCAGAATTTGTTGAGATGTTGAACAACTTTAAGGGTGAAATCGTATTTGTAAATACGCCACCGCCAAAGGAGTGGAAAGAAAAACTCACCAAAAAAATTCCCTATGTTGGGCTCGATGAGTCTTTAATAGGACTCACCGCAGTCGAAACCCTTCTTGGTTTTAAAAACCACTATCGAAAAGTCCTCGTACTAAGACATGAAAAATCACACGAAGGACATAATCTTCGAATCGAGGGCGTTAAATCTTCCGGACTTGAAGTTGTGGAATTATTTATTGATCCAGAAAAAGAAAACTGTATCATTCCACCCGAACTAAAACACCTTTCGGTTATAACCTTGGGTATAAGAGGAACAGAAGTAGCTTTAAGAAGCAAGTCAAAAACTATTGTTGCTATTGATAGTAACGAAAAAATTGAAACTGCTCTCAAGGAAGGCAAAATTCTTGCCACACTTCTCCAAGACCCAAAATCGCAAGGAAAACTAGCGGCAGAAAAACTCTTTTCAGGAGATAAAAAAGATTATTTTATGAGACCAAAAATCTTATATAGATAATCTCTTTTTTTTATTTAAAAAAACAAAAATGCTATCTTCCGATAGCATTTTTTATTATCACCTCTTATTTAATATCTTTTTTGTTTAAATTAATTGCTGAAAAAAATCTTTGTAACGCCGTAAAATTAGAAAGTACAGCGATAACAATTAAAATAATTGTTGCGATATATGCTTGAGAAAAAGAAAGCAAGATAAAGATTGCAAAGATTAAGAGAATTCGTTCCCCTCTAGACATTAATCCCCCTTTTAATTCTTGATTTACTAACTCTTTTTCTTTTGCTGCAGCCTTAGCATAAGTAGTTACAATTGAACCAAATATTGCTAGAAAAACCCAAGCATATGCAGGAATTAAAATCTCTGGTAAAGTTGCAAAAAGAAGACCAAAAAGCATTATTCCTTCTACGTATCTATCAACGACAGTGTCTATATATGCACCTGTTTTAGAAGACATGTTTTTTGCTCTTGCAACAGAACCATCAACAAAATCTAAAACACCTGCAAAGAAAAACATTACGAAAGCAAGAGTAAAATTAAATGTAATTGTAAAGTATAATCCCAATAAAGCAAAAACTACACTTAAAGCTGTCCACTCGTTTGGCGTGATTGGCAACTTTCCCAAAGTTCTACCAATAAATCTTTCTTCTGATTTAAACCACTCTCTTTTTAAATCTAACATAAATTTATTTTTTTAACTTTTCTAATAATTCTTCTGTATAAGTAATCATCTTTTGAAGTTCTTCTTTTCCCTTCTCTGTTGTTTTATAAGCTTTCTTGCTTTGAAATCTCTCTTTAACGATAAAACCATCTTGTTCTAGTTCAAAAAGAACTTTTTCTCTTTTAAAAGAATTGGGCAAAAAATCAAATTTTTCTAAAATTTTAGCATTAAGAGTATCTCTAATAATTTCTTGATCTTTTCCTAAAAATAATATGTAAATCCAAAGATTCCTTTCTTTGGTAAAATCTTTAAATCTTTTAATTGGTGTTCTTATCATATTTTTTATTAATTTTATCTTTCTCTTTTATTTAAAATAAATTCTTCTACCATATCTCTAGCCTTGTCGTCAGTAATTTGTTCCATTGGGTGTTTCATAAAGTAGGCAGAAGGAGATAAAAGTACTCCTGCTACTCCTCTATCTAAAGCCAATTTCATCATTCTAATAGCGTCAATAATAACTCCAGCTGAGTTTGGAGAATCTTCTACTGATAATTTAAGTTCAATTGAAACAGGAACGTTACCGAACTTTCTTCCTTCAATTCTTAAGAAACAAATCTTGTTGTCTTTTAAAAAAGGAATATAATCTGATGGTCCAATATGTAAATTATTGTAATCAAGTCTTTGAGTTAATTCTGATTCCACGGCTTCTGTTTTAGAAAGTTTCTTAGATTTTAATCTCTTTCTTTCAAGCATGTTTAAAAAATCAGTATTCCCTCCAAAGTTTAATTGATAAGACTTATCAATAATAACTCCTCTTTGAGAAAATAAATGAGCTAAGGTTCTGTGAGTAATAGTTGCTCCAACTTGTGCTTTAACATCATCCCCCAAACAAGGAAGTCCTGCGTCTTCAAATTTCTTTGCCCATTCTTTATCTGAACAAATAAATACTGGCATTCCGTTAATAAATCCAATACCAGCATCAATACAAGCTTGAGCATAGAACTCAGTTGCTTTTTGCGAACCTACTGGCATGTAATTAACAAGCATTTGTGCTCCAGATTCTTTCAAAACTTTAACTACATCGCAAGTCTTTTCGTCCGCAATAACAAATCTTTCCTCTTCAGGATAGTCAGACATATGATCAGCAACACCATCTAAAACTGGTCCCATTTGTACTTTTACTCCAGACTTAGGAATATTTCCGCAAAACACAATAGTATTGTTTGGTTTTTCAAAAATGGCTTCGGCAAAATCTTTACCCACTTTTCTTTTATCAATATCAAAAACAGCTACAATCTCAATATCAGAAATTTTATAATTTCCAATAATGTTATGCATTAACCCAGGAACTAACTCGTCGTTAGTATCAATATTTTTATAATATTCTAATCCTTGAATAAGTGAACTAGCGCAGTTTCCTAATCCAGCAATGGCAATCTTAATTTTTTTATTATTTTCCATGTTTTTTTAATTAAAATTATTTATTATTATCTATATTTTACACCCGTAAAACAGTTTGTCAATCCTTAACTCTTTACTTATTCTAAAAATCAACTATTATTAAAATATGGATCCATTTTTAAGACTTCAAAAATATAATACAAAAGGAAATTTATGGATATATATTCTAATGATTTTAAAAGATAAACCGGATCATGGTTGGGATTTTCCATCAATAATAGAAAAAAGGTTTGGTTTTAGACCTGGAAAAATAACTCCCTATAGAGTTCTTTATTCTCTTGAACTTGAAGGTCTTGTTACTAGTGAACAGTCTGGACAAAGAAGAGTTTATTCTATAACTCAAAAAGGAAGAGAGGAGCTTGAAAAAGTTAAAGATTTCTATAATAATATTGTTAGAAATTTATGAAAGAGAAAAAAGAAACCGAAATACAAGAAGTAATTAATCACTTCTTTTACACGAAAGGCTACACTCTTCCTCAAATAAAGGAAGACGCTAAAAAAAGAAAGATTATTTATTCTAGATTTACACGGCCAGCTAAAGAATTAATTGAACTTGCGGGTTCGAAAGAAGGCGCAAAAAAAGCTATTAGCATAGTTTCTGATTGGGCGAAATCTAGAAATCTTGATTATGCTATTGAAACTGTTTTCAAAAAATGGTTAGAATTAGATAAGCTTAAACCGAAAGAAGTTGTTAAGAAGCCTTTCTATAACGAAGACCCAATGGTTTGGTCTCAAATGAAAAAGAAATGGTTTGTAGTTAATAAGGACGGTGAATGGCTTGAGTTTGCAGGCGAAGAAAAAGATATTAATTGGAAAATAATAAAATAAAAATATGTTATCATACTCAGAACTTGAAAGAGGAAAAATAATTACCATAAACGATCAACCATACGAGATCGTAGAAGCTCAATCTGTTTTTAAAGGTAGAGGGCATTCCTACCTTCAAACAAAGCTTAAAAATTTAGCCACAGGAGGTGTTATTACAAAAACAATACAACCAAGAGATAGTTTTGAAGAAGCTGATATTGCAAAAAAAGAAGCTAAGTTTATCTACGAAAATAAAGGAAAATTAGTTTTTTCTGAAGTAAAAAATCCTTCAAACAGATTCGAATTAACCGCCGAACAGATTGGAGAAGAATCAAGATTTTTAAAAACTAATGAAGTTGTGGAAACACTTCTTTTTAACGATAAAATCATTAACGTAAAACTACCAATTAAAGTTCAATTAAAAGTCATTGAAGTTACTCCAGGAGTTAAAGGTGATAGAGCCGCTTCAGGTAATAAAGCCATCACTCTTGAAAACGGAACCGTAATGAACGCCCCACTCTTTATTAATGAAAATGACATTATTGAAATTAATACAGAACGAGGAGAATACGTTAGAAGAACAAACGAATAATTAATTTTAAAATAACTAAAAAACTCTAATTGCTAAACCAATTGTTGTTTTTTGTTTTGTTCGTATCATAAACTATGCTCTCTCTAAAAAAACTCCACATATTCAAGATTAAATAGTATTGACATTTCAACTTATTTATATTATAATTAAGTCATGGACTTTAGTCCATATTAGCACCTTACAAATTTTGGAGTTCAAAATGTCGCAAAAAACTAAAGCTAAAGAATGTACCGAAAACACGATCAAAATAGCAATTTCAGGAATTGGTAACTGCGCAAGTGCCTTACTTCAAGGACTAGCATATTATCGAAAAATTAAACCTGGTTTTGTGCCAGGATTAATGCATCCTACTATTTGTGGTTACCACATCTTTGATATTAAACTTGTCGCTGCATTCGATGTCGACAAAAGAAAAGTTGGAAAAGATGCCTCATTAGCAATTTTCGCCAAACCAAACAATACTACCAGATTCTGTAAAAAAATGCCTAAAACAGGTGTTATTGTACAGATGGGACCAGTTCTTGATGGTGTGTCCGAATTAATGAAAACCTATCCAGACGATAGAACTTTTTTACCATCCGAACAAGAATCAGTTGATGTGGTAAGAGTGCTTAAAGAAACAGGAGCACAGATATTAATCAACTACATGCCAGTAGGCTCAAAAGAAGCAACCGCATTTTATGCTCAATCAGCATTAGATGCTAATGTAGCTTTTATTAATGCCATGCCAGAATTTATTTGCTCAGACAAAACTTGGGCTAAGAAATTCGAAAACGCTGGAATCCCTTGTTTGGGAGATGATGTAAAATCACAATTGGGAGCAACCATCATTCACAGAGCATTAGCTCATTTATTCTCTCAAAGAGGAATATCGTGTGAAAATAGTTATCAATTAAACGTTGGTGGAAACACCGACTTTGCTAACATGAAAGCTGCAGAAAGACTTAAGTCAAAACAAGTTTCTAAAACAGAGTCTGTTGAGTCTCAATTATTAAAAAGACTCAGCTATGACAATCTTCATGTTGGTCCTGCTGACTACATACCCTTCTTAGGAGATAATAAAGAAGCGTTCATCCACATGCTTGGAACTGGTTTCGGGGAAAATCAAATCAAAATTTTTACCCGATTAGAAGTAACCGATTCACCAAATTCTGCTGGTGTCATTATCGACGCCATTAGATTAGTTAGAGTCGCTCTTGACCGAAAGATGAAAGGACCACTCCTCGAGTGCTCAGCCTTCTTAATGAAGCATCCGCTCATTCAAATGACTGATGATGAAGCATACGAAGGAGTAGAAAAATTCATTCGTGGCGATCACAAATGGATCACTGTTTTTCCATCAAGGACAAGCGACCTTTCTCAATCAGGCGAATTCTATTCAGAAATCTTTTCAGAAATCTGTAAAAAATTAGAATACTTAGCCAAAAAGAACAATGCAACATTTTGGAACAATTCCGTTTCGGAAAAATACCGCAACGAAGATGAATATCTTTTAAAATTAAAAGAAGTCGTTTTAAGTGAAGAGAATAAGAAAGAAAACACTTTGTTTGTTTCGTTCTGTTATATTAACAAAATGAAGCAAATGGAAAAAATTCTTAAAGAATTCTCTGGAAATATAGTTGCCGTAAATTCTCCTTCTCCGGAAAATATCAAGTTACCAATCCTTACATATCTGGGACCAGATGATGTGAAGATTGGAGAATTACTTGCTATCGAGGCCTTAAAACACAAGAAAGCCTCCTCCAAAATATACATCTTGGAACACAAGGAAAATTATTATCCTTTTGCTCTGAGAGAAAAAGGCATTAAAAGCCTTATTCCCCAAGCTATCATCGTTTCTTTGTTCGAAGGAATTCCTGAGATAAATAAAGAAGATATTGTTATTAGCTTCGGAAATAGAAGTACCGAAGCCTTAATCGATGCAAACATCAAAGCAACAATTATCGCAATTGATGAAAACAAAAAAGTCAAAAAAGAGACTAATGTTACCTGCTTAGATCAAGAAGTTTCAGAGTACGTAAACAAAATAGGAAGGATGCAAATTGCAACTTCCTAATTTTTTTATGTAAATTAATTACTTTGTGCCCCCAACAGGGCTCGAACCTGTGACCGTCAACTTAAAAGGTTGCTGCTCTACCAACTGAGCTATGAGGGCATACGAAGGATTATAATCCTTCTTTTTTTAATTTTTGGAACAATTCTTTTTGTTCGTTTGTTAATTTTTGAGGAATTTCTACAATTAATTGAATGTATAAATCACCTCTTCCGAATCTAGAAAAATGCGGTATTCCTCTATTCGATACCTTTAAAATCTTTCCTGTTTGAACACTATTTGGTATTTTAACAAAAATTTCAGATTTTTCAAGGGTCTTAATTTTAATTTTATCTCCAAGCACTGCTTGTGAAATAGAAATTGGAAGATTCATTAAAAGATCATCTCCTCTTCTTTCGAAAACTGGGTCTTCTTCTATGATCACTCTAATATACAAATCTCCTGCTTCTGCTCCTTTTTTCCCAGCGCCACCTCTTCCTTGTAACTTAATTACCTCATTTGTGTCAATACCTTTCTCTATTTGAATCTCAATTACTTCTTCTTTTTTCACTCTTCCTTCTCCACCACAAACACTACATATCTTTTCTGGAATCTTTCCTTCTCCATCGCAATCAGGACAAATTCTTGTTTGTCTAAAAGCTCCTAAAAAAGTTTTCCTCACTTCTTCTATTGTTCCTCTACCAGAGCAAGTTTTACAAGTTTTAAAATTACTCCCCGCTTCTGCTCCTTTTCCATTACAATGAGTACAGGTTACAAATTTGTTTATCTTAATTTTTTTAACTTGATTCTCAAGAACCGAAGATAAAGGAATAGAAATTTCTACTTCAAGATCATTCCCTCTTTTTGAATTTTTTCTTTGTCTTTGCCCTCCTCCTTGAAACATCTCAAAAAGATCTTCTAAATCAATATTTCCTGTTCCGCCTGAAAAACCAGAAGAAAAATCTTCCCAATTAAATCCTTGAGAAGAAGGACCTCCTTGAGCATTATTAAAATTACTCCCAAATTGATCGTATTGAGCTCTTTTATTCTTATCAGATAAAACTTGATAAGCTTCGTTAATCTCCTTAAACTTATTTTCATCACCTCCTTTTTTATCAGGATGATATTTATGAGCTAATTTGTAAAAAGCTTTTTTAATCTCTTCAGGGGTAGCGTTTTTTTCTACCCCCAAAGTATTATAGTAATCTTTTGCCATTATTTGTTTTCTTTATTCTCTTCGTTATCTTTGACTTCTTCAGTTTCTGCCTCTTCTACATTTGACTCTTCTTTCTTTTCTTCTGAAGCACTATTTGCTTGATACATCTTAGCTCCAATTTGTTGAATTAAAGTTGATACTTCATCAGTCTTAGTTTTAATTTCTTCTAAATTATCAGAGTCTTTAATCTTTTTGAGCTCTTCTAATTTTTCTAAAACTGGTTTTTTATCTTCTTCACTCACCTTACCTTCTGCTTCTTTTAAAGTTTTCTCAACAGTATAGATTAAATTTTCTGCATTGTTTTTTGCTTCAATTAAATCTCTTTTCTTTTTGTCTTCACTCGCATTTAATTCAGCTTCTTTTTTCATCTTTTCAATTTCTTCATCAGATAATCCTAATGATCCTTCAACTCTTATTGATTGAACTTTATTTGAAGCTTTATCTTTAGCAGTTACTGTTAAAATACCACTAGCATCAATATCAAAAGTAACTTC
>JAQVLU010000013.1 GCA_028703995.1 Minisyncoccota bacterium | reverse complement strand
TGAACTAAATCTTATTGTGTCTCCTGCATTAACTCCTGATAAAGATCTTACCCAAATACCGGCAGATTCCGATACTTCTAAAGGATAATCAGCTGAATTAGAATTGAAAGAAGAAGCAGCACTTGTTATGCTTGGTATAAACATACTGAAAGCAACGAATAAAAGAATCGCTGAAATCGAGAATATACTTTTTATTTTATTTATTAAATTAAACATATTTTTTTATTTATTATTTACTCGTTAAAATGTCTTATACTTTAATGAATAAATAATTAGGAGAAAAGTTTCTTTTTGAAACTTTCCCCTAATTTATTGCAAGGAGTATCTGTCTTTTTTAAGACAAATCCTCTTAGAGTGGCTTTGGTGATGGTCCGCTTGCTGTTGGTGCTGGTGGTGGTGGCGGAATGATTCCTCCTCCCGAATCTCCTCCTGAAGAAGAGTCATCACTACTAACAACAAAGTTAATTTTTGGGCTTGTGTAGAAGGAATAATCCTTGTCTGTAGGAAAAGCAGCTACGCAAGTTACTTGCGAAACATAATCGTTGTTGTAACCAATGATTACTTTCCAAGAATTGTTGTAGACGCTACTTGTTACAGTAACTTCCTTAAACTTATCCTTTGGATAATAGTCAAAGATGTTTACATCTGCCATAGCCCAAGCATCATCTCTGTCAAGATCCTTTACGAAGAGGATGGCAACAAAACTTTTTCCGTTACCATTGATCGTCTTTCCGTTTGAAAAAATTTCATTCAAACTGACGTTCAGTCCATAATCTTTAAGTAAAGTGTTTTCTATACTCGCTATATCAAGTCTAGAAAAGCTCTTCAGTTTAAGATCCCTTGGATCAGGAGCACCCATAACAACTTCAACTGCGTACACGATAGAAAAAATTTCACTATCTTGGATATTTCTACCTAAGAAATCGTGACCAACAATTGTAAGGTTGTATATCCCCTTTGTTTTAAGACAGATAGTTCCCCTTGAAGTATTTAACCCTGAAACAGGTTCATTATATTCATTAGTCAGGTAAATTTCGTCAACGGTAACGCTTCCATCTTTTGGATAAGAAACAAGATACTTACAATCTTCACTCATTTCTACCCTAGATCCTGAAGGAATTTCAATGCTTAATGTTGGTGGAGCAAAGATCTTAATCACGACTTCGCTTTTAAGATTATGAGGGGCAGTTACCGTAATGATAGCTACTCCACTTTTTGAATAAGGAGTGAAAACGGCTTCATTGTTTGAAGTTTGATTTAACTCTCCTAAAAGCTCATCGTTTAGGCTCCAAGTAAGAGCTAGTCCTTCGCTTTGTTCTGCTGAAAGATTAACGCTTTGGTTATACTCTACGAGTACAGCATCAGAAGTGATGTTAATTGGACCATAGCGGTTTTCTTGAGTGTCGACACAACCTGCGCTAAAAATAAGCGCAAGCGTCATGAATAAAATCATGATTCCGAGATAAGTCTTTTTTGACATAATAGTCTCCTTGCCATGTTTCCACAGCAAATCTATATCTTCTCTTAAAAGACATAAAATTGCTGTGGAAAACTTTTAAAAGAACTGTACCGAGAGCATAATATAAAAGTATGATTTTGTCAATAGTTTTTGGATTAAAAAAACACCTTAACTATTGATAATTAAGGGTTTCTTTATTTTACAATCACCTGTTCTCCAAACCTTAAATCAATGTAATTTAATTTACTTACATCGTAATTAAGTCTAATTAAAGCAATTTGCATTTTTTCTATTTGCCAATCAATATCTTCTTTTGGATCAAAAATGAGATCAATGTTTTTATATTTTGCTAAAAACTTATCTTTACAAACATCAAATTCTTTTATCTCTTCATTATTCTTAGAAATAGTTAAAAGAGTCATTAAGAAATCTTGTTTTGTTTCCCCTGACCAAGTCTTTAAATTAGTCTCAAAATCATCAATTTCATTTATTTTTATAAAGCCTACTTCGTTTTCGTAGTCTTTAATATAAGAAGCTTTTTTATCTAAAAGAGAACAAGTACTATCTTTGCACCAAATGCAAACAGGAGTTTTTTCTTTTATTTCAATTGTTATCTCCTGAGTTAAAAAGTTCTTTTGAATATTGATGTCTTCTATTTCTGGAAAACTTTGAAGAAGCGAAGAAACATTGTCTTTTAAAGGAATAAACAAACTTTCTGAAGTAAGGTTAGTTCCAAAAACATTTAAAGATATTACAGATTCTTCTTTAAAAGTTTTTAATAATTCTTCTTTTGAAATTGTTTGAATTCCCAAAACAGAAGTTTCTTTTACTTGAAAGTATGGAGAGAAAAAAGATATGTAAGACAACGTTCCTGAAATAATAAGGAATAAAAAAGAAAACCAAAAGAACTTCTTTTTAAAGAAAGGCTTTCTATTTCTTTTAATAATTCTTCTTTTTTTTCTCATTTATAAATTTCTTTTTAATTTTCTTAAAATTTCAAACACTCTAATTAAATAATATTTGAAACTAATTTTATAATCTTGAGCTTTAACATATTCTTTTGAATATCCAGAAAATCCTTTCTTGAATAAAGTTAAACCAGCCCAAGGATGATTTTTACTTTTCAAATCTTCGTCTTTAGCAATTCCCCAAAAATTGTAAGTATGGCAGTTTCTCTTCTTAGCTTCTTTAATAGCTTCAAACTGTACTAAATATGAGGCGGGTATTTTTGGATATTTTTGAGAAGAAGCTCCTTGGTGGTAAAAAGCAATATTAGACCAAAAAATTATCATAGCTGAAGCAATAACTTCTTCTTTATATTTTGCATTTAAAATTAAAACTTGGTTATCTTTCTTAAACGAAGAAAGTTCATTTTCTAAATACTTCATTGAAAATGGAGTGAAGTTGTGGCGCTTAGCAGTTATTTTGTAAACTTCATTAAAGTATTTTAAATCTTCTTTTTCAACACTTCTTTCAATTTTTAAATCTTCATTCTTTAAGCCTTGCTTAATTAAATACCTTGTTGTCTTTCTCATATTTTGAAGAATTTTTTCCTCGTCTTCTCTGATATCTAATTCCCAAGTTAATTCTGGATGAACATGCATTGGAGCAGGAATAAAGCCAAGGTCTTCAAATATTTTTCTATTGCTTTCGTTGTTAATCAATATTGGTGCTAGTCTGATAAAATCAACTTTTTCTTTTTTAGCAATTTCTTTTAATTTTGAAAGAGTCTCTTCTATTATTTTTTTTTCGTTCTGATTTTCTTTAATAATTGGCCCCATTGGAAGTAAGAGATATTTTCCTCGTCTCGCAAATATTTTAATAATTAAAAAGACTGCGACAAGTTCATTTTCAAAAATACCCATTCTAATCACCTTATCTCCCATTTTTTCATTAAAAGTTCCCCAATTATATGAATGAGTGAAAGTTTTCTCTTGAGCGATTAAGCAAAAATTTTCCCAAGTTTCTTTTTCTGTTATTTCTTTTGTTTCCATTTGTCTTTATTATATCTTTTTAAAAAAATTCTACAAGTCTTCTATGTTGTAATAATTTTGAGAGTTCCAAAGCATATACCCAGTATAGTTATCTAAAAGAGCATCCTTAGAAGCTTCAATTTGTTTTTGTATTTCTTCTCTTCTGTATTCAAAACCTAATAGATTAAAAGCTTGAAGCCAAGGCCTGATATTATCTATTTTCTTATTAGCTTCGCTCAATGACTTAAAAACTATTTCGTATGGATATTCTGAAGGATTAAGAAATCCATCAAAGTTAGAAGAATAATGAGAAGGATAAACCATTGGGCAAATAAAATTAAAATAAGGAGAAGCGTCTTCAATGTTTTGCCCAACACCAATATCATCAATAATTGTCGTTAGTCCAAAAAAGTCAGCAGAAATAATAATGTCTTTTAAAGAAGCACTTAAATACTTATAGAAAGAAAGCATTACTTCTCTTTTAGAAGCATTATGGCTTGAATAGTCAATATTACTCAAAGCTCCGTCAGAAGGAAATCTAATGTAGTCAAAATTAATTTCGTCAAAACCTATTTTAGAGGCCTCTTTTGCAACCAAAATATTGTAATCCCAAGCTTCTTTTGAATTAGGATCGATCCAAAGATTAGAGGCATAAGTTTTCCAAAGATTTCCTTCTTTGTCTTTCAAAGCCAAGTTAGGATTTTTTGTCGCTAAAATTGGGTCTTCAAAAACAACTATCCTTGCAATCACATAAACATTTTCATTGTGAAGTCTTTCAACAATTTTATCCATTTTAATGTAATCTTGTTGCGCTCCATATTTATTTAATTCTTCATTTAAGGAGTTTAAATATATTTTTCCGGAATAGTCCTTAATATCAATTACAACAGAATTAATTTCAGTTTCTTTTATTATTGAAATTACCTTTTCAAATCGAGCTTCTTTAGTTAAATAAAAACTATTTAGATAAATAGCGTTTACATTTCTAGGCACTTTTACAGTTGTGTCTTCTTTTGGGATAACATCTTCTTTGTCTAAAATATTAAAAGAAACAATAAAAATTAATAGGATAAATATTAAAATTTTTAAAACTTTATTCATTTAGTAATTTTTTAATATATTCGATTACTTTTAATTGATAACTAATATCATTATTAAGTTCGATCGCACAATAGTCGGAAAAAAATGATTTATCGTATTTTTTTAAATAATCAAAATCAGACAGATCTAAAGATAAATGATTGTCGTATCTTTTCTCTCCTTTTTCATTAATATAAAAATCTTTTAAAATAGCACTAATGTGATTACAACCTATTTTATTCTTTTTAATAATTTTTAAATTGTTTTTAAATCTTTCTTTATATACTAACCGATCGTTTTCAAGATGAGAAAAATCTAAACAGACTCCAGCCCAATTTTCAAGGTCTTCTTTCAAGTGATTGTAAACATTTTCAATATAAATAATATCTTTATAAGAAGAATAGTCATACAAAAGAGAATGTTCTTCCCTGCTATGAATATTAAACGCCTTCGTATTATATTCATTTACTAAAGCATTAAGCTCGGATAACTTCATATCACTCTTAATATGGGCAAAAGGGATTTCTTTTATAGTAGTTTTTTTAAGTTCTTTAAAAAGAACCTTTCTTTCTTCAAAATTTAAACCAGTAAAAAAAACGCAAACCTTCTCAAGTTTAAGTGCGTTAATTTCATCTAGTTTCCCTTTATAGTCTACCAAAGTTGTAACTGTTGGATATATTGTCATTATTAGAAACCAAAGCCTCCCATTGATTGAGCTTGTTTAGCCATTTCTAGTTTCGCCTCGTTCATGGCATCATTTAAGCAATCTTTTAATCTTTTTTCTTGGTCTTCTATTCCCAATTCTTTATTTAATTTAATATCTAAAATGTCCATTTTTAAATTAAGAGTGATGGTAATTCCATTTTTTTCTTTAGTAATGGTTTGCTTCTTAAGTGAAGATTCAAAGTCTTTTAATTGTTTTAATTGTTTAAATTTATCAAACATGGTTTTTATTTATTAATTAATTATAGATTCATTTTTTCTCAAAAAGAGTTTCTTGTCAAATTAAGCTTTTTAAAATATAGACGATTCTTTCGGCAATTTCTTTACTGATATTAATATGTGTAGGAAGAATAAGCATCTTTTGACTCATCTCTTCGGCTTTTTTTGACTCCCCTAAAGTATAATTCATTTTCTTTAAGTTTGTTTTTGGAGGAACAATTACTTTTTTTGTCCAACCATCCTCAAGAAGAATATTGTATTTTTTAAACTCCTTTAAAATGTATTCACTATTATTCACTATTAAAGGGAATTTTAAATAAACAGCATTCTCGTTTATTTCAAAGACGCCTCCTAATTCTTTCTTGTAATACTTAGCAATTTCTCTTCGGTGACTATTAAACCTTTCTACTTTCTTAAATTGATTTAAGGCCATTTTAGCAAGTGAATTAGGCATTCTTCTAGGGAAATAGTCTGGCAATATTCCTTCATATTCAAGGCTACAAACTGCTTTTGACAAAGTTTCTGATCTTAATGAAAGTTCTAAAATTATCTTTCCGAGGTTAAAAAAATTGTATAAAGGAAGAATAAAAAGATTCATTAAAATAGGGTGTCTAATTTGTTTCTTAACCCATTTCTTGTCTGGATAATCTAATTTCTCGTAAGCGTTTTCTATTTGCTGGTAAAGGTTTTTATTATTAACAGCGATCATCCCACCATAGACTGAAGAGATAATTTTATCTCTTCCGAAAGAGAAAAAGCTAACATCTCCAAACTTTCCACAATAATCATTTTTGTATTTAGCTAAAAGAGAATGCGCACAATCTTCGATAAGATATAGATTGTGCTTATTGCAGATGTTTTTAATCTCTTCTATTTTTGCAGGCATTCCAAAAGTATGTTGAATGATGATTGCTTTAGTCCTCTTTGTTATTTTTTCTTCTATGAGAGTCGGATCAATATTTAAAGTGTCATCAATGTCAACATATATTGGAGTAGCTCCTGTTTTCAAAATAGGATTTATGACGGCATTACAGGTTAGGGCTTGAACAATTACTTCGTCGTTTTTTTCAATCTCTAAAGCTTTTAAAATAATTAAAAGAGAGCTTCTTCCACTATTTAAAGAAAATACTTTTTCAAAACCTAAAGACTCTTTGAATATTTTTTCAAATTCGTTTATGCTTTTTCCTTTGATTTTTTCTTTTACAAAAAGTTCTTTTAAAGCTAGACAAACATCGTCTTTTTCTGTGTTTGGAGATAATGAAATAGAAACAGTTTTCATTTTTTTATTTTTTTAATTAATTCTTCCGGAACTCTACTTTCAAAAAGAATAATATCTTCTTTTTCTTGATAATCTTTAATCATTTCCCAAATTTTTGAAGCATTGTTTTCAAAAATGATTTTTTCCTTTCCGTGTATTTTCAAATCTTCTAAATTATCTTTCGTGGTGATAATTGCTAAATCACAAGTTTCATATATTTTCTTACCAATTTCTTCATGAATTCTTTTTGATTCTTTTTGAAGTTCTATTAAACAAGGCATAACTATTATTTTTTTACCAGTCCAAAGTTTTAAGAAATTCAAGTGAGCCATGACTCCATTGGCATTTGAAGAGTAAGTTGCGTCTATAAAATTATTTATTCTTGTCATACCTCCCTCCTTTTCTGTTATCTTAAGACAAGCCTTAGAGATTTCTTCTAAGCTCATATTAAGCTTACTTGCTACAAAAATGGCTCCAAGGAGATTAGAGATATTTTGATGCCCCAAAACATTGACTGTGAAATGTTCTTTTTGATCTTTTAAAACAACATTAAATTCAAGATGATCCTTAAAGGTTTTAATTTCTTTAGCGTAAATATCTTGTTTTTCTAAATATGAATACTTGTAGGTATCTTTACTTTTAAAGTTTTTAATTAAATAATTGTCCCAATTAACAATTGAAAAACCTTTCACATAATCAATTAATTCAAATTTTGTTTTAACAATATTTTCTTGGCTTCCGAAAGTTGATAGATGTTGATTGTTGATCCCCGTTAAGATTCCTATTTGAGGGTCAGCAATACCGCAGAGAAGTTTAATTCCACCTCTGTTGTAGGCTCCCATTTCACAAATGAAATATTTATCTTCATCTGTTAAATTTTCTAAAATATATTTAGAGATGCCTATTTCTGAATTATTGTTTTCCTGTGTTTTTTTAACTCCGTCGTACTTACTTTTTAAAATGGTATACAAAAATTCCTTTGTAGAAGATTTTCCATAACTTCCCGTTATTCCAATAACGGTTAATTCTTTTAAGCTTTTTCTTTTTTTTCTAGCTTTTATTAAAATTAAAGATCTGATGAAAAAAGTAAAAGGTTGGAAAATTAAAACAATTAAAGAAACAATAAAAGGAGTTAAGATATTTATTAAAAGAAGTTTCCATGTAAAAGTATATAAAACAGTGTAGTCAACTATTTTAAAAAGCATCACAAAACAGAAAATGGTTATAAAGAACAAGCCAATTATTTTTTTTGTAAAAATTGGTAAGGTTATTCTCTTAAAAGCAATTTTGTAGATTGCAGTAAATCCTTCTAAAACAAGAAGAATTAAAGGCAGTGCAGGAAAGAGAAAAAACAAAAACAAAGAAGCTGTTTTGAAAAGATAAAAAGGATTGAGAAAGAGTTTTTTTCCTCTTTTTGTTCTAAAATGATCATTGAATCTGCCAATATGATAATTTTTTAATTGCCATAAATAAAGCCAAAATAAAGAGTTTTTAATTTGGACGATAAACCATAAAAAAATGATACAAATTGTTATGGCAATAATATTCATATTTTTCTATTTATAAACTCAGTAATTATTCTAGCTAATTCTTCTGGTTTTTTAAGGTGAGGAGAATGAGCTACTTCCTTAATAATTGATATCTCAGCTCCATCAATAGCATTTTTTATTGTATAAGCATCTTCAACAGGCGTAGTGATATCTTTCTCTCCCCAAACAACTAAAGTTGGTTTTTTAATATAGATTAAATAAGCTCTTAAATCTTCAGCGAAAACTTTTTTGAAAGTTTCTTTCATCACTTCAGTTGCTTTGTAATAGTCATTTGTTCCAGCAATTTTATAAATAAGAGGTCTTAACTTTACTTGAACGTGCTCTTTGTAAAACTTACTTTTAGCAAAAATTTTGGTTACAAAAGAAGTTGATTTTGCTAATTTTTGTCTTACGCTTAATCTTTCTTTTGCGCGAACAACAGCGGCGTCACATAAAATTAATCTTTGAACTAATCTTGGATTATCAGCCGTTATTTTTGTAGCCAAACCTCCCCCAAAAGAATGTCCTAAAAGAATAAAATCCTCTACTTCTAAAGCTTTTAAAAACTCTAAAATAAAACGAATATATTCATTTATATTAGAAGGTTTTTTAAAAGAATCGCTTTCTCCAAAACCAGGTAAATCCGGACAAATCACTCTGTATTTATTTTTTGAAAGAATTTCAATAACTTTTTCCCAAGACTTTGAAGAACCTCCCCAACCGTGTAAAATAACTAATGTTTTTCCTTGCCCTTGATCAATGTAATTAATATCTAGCTTTTGTATTTTAATCTTTTTGTTCATTTTTAATTTCTGTAAAATTTAAATATTTGTGTAGTGCTTCAGGTATTTTTATTGAACCATCTTTTTGTTGATGATTTTCAAGAAGAGGAATAAGTACTCTTGGAGTAGCAATTAAGGTATTATTTAAAGAATGAGCAAATTTTAATTCTCCGTCCTTATCTTTATACTTAATATTTAATCTTCTTGTTTGAAACTCATAGAAGAAAGAAGCAGAATGAGTTTCTCTATATCTATTTTGAGAAGGAACCCAAGCTTCAATATCATATTTCTTGATTTGTCCTAAACCCAAATCACCAGCACAGTTCACTACTCTTCTATAAGGAATTTCTAAAGCCTCTAAAAGTTCTTCAGCATTTCTTGTAATTTCTTCGTGTAATCTTTCTGATTCTTCTTTGTCATTTTTACACAAAACAACTTGTTCTAATTTAAAGAATTCATGCACTCTTAAGATTCCCTTAATATCTTTTCCATAACTTCCAATCTCTGTTCTAAAGCAAGGAGAAAAACCAACATATTTTAAAGGATTATCAAGTGAAGGCAATATTTCCCCAGAATGATAATTCATAAGAGCAACTTCAGCTGTTCCAGCAAGATACATATCATCACTTGTTTTGTAAACCTCATCTTCTTGTTGTGGTAAATACCCTGTTCCAATAAGCGCGTTTTCTTTAACCAAAGAAGGAGTAATTATTGGACTAAAACCCTTTTTTGTAATCTTTTCAATTGCTAAGTTCCAAATAGCAAAAGATAAAAGAGCCAGTTCGTTTTTAAGATAATATCCTCTAAAGCCAGATGTTTTTGTGCCTCTATCAAAATCAATTAAATCTAGTTCTTTAGCAATTTCAACGTGGTCTTTAATAGGAAAGTCAAAACAAGGAATGTTTCCCCATTTTTTAACTTCTACATTATCTTCGTCAGAGTCTCCACTTGGAACAGATTCATGAGGCACATTAGGAATTAAGAGCATTAATTTTTGGAACTCTTTATTAACCTCTAAAAGTTCTTTCTCTTCGTCGCTGTTAAGACTTTTCATCTCTTCTATGATTGTTTTTCTTTCTTCCGCTTCTGCTGTTTTCATTCTTTCGTTAGCTTCATTTTTAAGACGATGTACTTTTTCAACACTTTGCATAAGTTCCGATCTTTTACTATCAATTAAAAGAAGCTTGTCTACTAAATCAGGTGAAAACTTTTTTTTCCTGCAACCATCTTTAACTAACTCAATGTTTTGTCTAATAAATTTAATGTCTAACATATTATTTTATTTATCTTTTATGATTTAAACTATAGCACAATTAAGGCGAAAAAAAAAGATAAACAAGTTACCTTTTAAAGAATAATCTTTTTAGGAAGTTGTTTTTCATTCAAGGTCTTGAAAAGCCAAAGAATGTCAGAATCGCTCATAATAGCGATTTCACATTTTCCAAAAAAGACTCCTTTTTTGCTTACAATAACAATGCCTTCTTTTTCAATAATCTTTTGAATAAAAGAAATCATTTCCTTAGTACTAATTTGAGTAAGTAACATGCTACTTTTAAAATATCACAAAATTAAAATATTTCAATGTTGCAAGGTTTATCAATATATGGTATAAGAATTTATCAAGCCGAAGTGGTGAAATTGGCAAACACGCAGCACTCAAAACGCTGTGAGAG
>JAQVLU010000048.1 GCA_028703995.1 Minisyncoccota bacterium | reverse complement strand
TTTTTAGCCACAATATTTAAAGTAGAACCTGAACCAACTGCATCATCAATAATTAAAATGTTACCATAGAAACCTTTATCATTTACAAAAAAAGTATTTTCAGCGTTTTTAACCCTATCAACAATCTTGCTCAAAGTTTTTTGAGGCACGGCAATATCAGACTTTATCTTTATGATGTTTATTTTTTTTAACGATAAATTTAAATTCTTCTCTAGTTCTTTCATGAATTGAATTTCTCTTTTAACTGTTGGCGGGATAAAACAAACCGCATCAATCTTATATTCTTTAATAAGATTAAGGATTCTATCTTTTATCACAAAAGAAATATTTTTTATTAATCTTTTATCCTGACTTTGCTTGCTATAAAGCAAGAGTTGTCCTAGTTTTGTTTTTCCAAATCTTTCTATTGCGTAAAAATCTAAATAAAATATTTTATTTAAAAAAATTTTATCAAAAGAGTTTTTAATTTTTTGAGTTCCATCGATTAATCCTGATTTCAATCTATATTTATCATATTTATTTAAAGTATCTACGTATTCTTTCGCTGTTTTCTTTGGATCTAAATTGTTAGAAGAACACCAAGAAATAAAACCTTCGATCCCTTCTTTTATTTTTCCAATTGGAGTTATTAGTAAAAAATTTTTATCAATTATCTCTTGAATATCTTTACTAAAAACAACATCAAGATTCTTTTTTTCTTCTTCGTTTAAGATATAAAAAACACGAGGAGGGCTTCCTATCTTAGAAAGATAATTATTTTCTATTAGATATTTTAGATGCAAAAAAAGAGCTTGCTTTGATATAGAGGTATATTCTATAAGATCTTTAGTAGAAACAGCTCCCATCTCTTTTACATATTTAATAATTTTTTGTTTTATATCTGTCATTAATTCAAATGATATACTATTGACTGTTGACTGTCAATAGTCAATAGTCAATAACTATAAATTTGACAAAAAAATTAAATAAGATATAATTATTTTAATGAATTTCAAAACCAATACAACTTGTTGTTGCTCTGCAAACTCTTAAAAAAGAGGTTGGTTTTATTTAAATATAAATTACAACAAATTAACCTCTTTAATAAGAGGTTTTTTAATAATTAACATAAATATGAAAACTTTATTAAATCTAATCGGTAATACTCCTTTAATAGAAATAGAACCTAATATTTTCGCTAAAATGGAAGGTTTCAACTTAACTGGTTCCATAAAGGATCGAACTGCCCTTGCTATGATTGAAGCGGCTGAAGAGCAAGGAAAATTAAAAAAAGGAGACGAGATCGCAGAAGCTACTTCTGGAAATACGGGCATTGCTCTCGCTATGATTTCTGCAATTAAAGGATATCATTTATCTGTTATTGTTCCAGAAACAACGGCTTTAGAAAAACTTAAAATGATTTTAACTTACGGAGGAAGAATTGTTAAAACTCCCAATGAAAGATTTAGAGAACCTATCATTAAAGAATTAAAAGAAAGAGAAAAAAACGGTGAAATTGTTTTTTTAAATCAATATGAGAATACAAACAATGTAAAGGTACATTATGACAAAACGGCAGAAGAAATACTTTCTCAAATGGAAGGCAAAGAAATCAATTATTTCGTTGCTGGAATCGGAACCGGAGGAACAATCACCGGTGTTTCAAAAAAATTGAAAGAACATTTCCCTAATATGAAAACAATCGGAGTTCAACCAATAAAAGGGACTATTATTGAAGGTTTAAAATCTTTAAAAGATGGCTATATTCCCCCTGTTCTTGATTTAAACACTATTGATGAAATTATTGATCTTGACCCTGAAGATTCTATTAAAGGAAGAAACTCTTTAGCAAAAAAAGGAATTTTAGTTGGTTTGAGCTCTGGAGCAGTTTTTCAAACTATTAAAAACTTAAATCTAAAAGGAAATGTTGTCACTATCTTCCCTGATCGAGGAGAAAGGTATTTAAAATAATTAATTTTAAAGCTATAATAAAAATATGATAAAACTATATAACACTCTTACGAAAAAAATAGAAGAATTTAAGCCAATTAAAGATAAAGAAGTTGGGCTTTACACTTGTGGTCCTACTGTTTATTGGTTTGCCCATATTGGAAACTTAAAAACATATGTTTTTGAAGATGTTCTAAAAAGAGTTTTAGAATACAATGGATATAATGTTAAGCATATAATGAATTTAACTGACGTAGGACACTTAACTTCTGATGAAGACTCTGGAGAAGATAAATTGGAAAAAGGAGCGGCCAGAGAAAATAAGACTGTTTTTGATATCGCTGAATTTTATACAAAACACTTTATAGAAGATATCACTAAATTAAACATTGAATTCCCTGATAAATTTGTAAAGGCAACCGAAACTATTCCTGAGCAAATTGAACTCATCAAAACATTAGAAGAAAAAGGTTATACTTATAAAATTTCAGATGGAATATATTTTGATACCTCAAAATTAAAAACTTATGGAAGACTTTGGGGAGAGAAAGAAAAAACAGATTTTAAATCTAGAATAGAAGAAAATAAAGAAAAGAAAAGTCCTGCTGATTTTGCCCTTTGGAAGTTTTCCCCTAAAGATTCTAAGCGTCAAATGGAATGGGCATCTCCTTGGGGTATTGGTTTCCCTGGCTGGCACACAGAATGTGTCTCTATTGCAATAAAATATTTAGGAATCCCTTTTGA
>JAQVLU010000047.1 GCA_028703995.1 Minisyncoccota bacterium | reverse complement strand
GGACACGCTTATGTATTTGCACCAGTTTTAAGGTACATCTTTTTTGTAAGCATAATTGTCTATTTTCCAATGGCTATCACAAAAGTATTCTTTCTGTAGAGGTTAAAAAAATGGGAGATCATTTGAAGGTAATCAGAAGAGAAGTTTTAACTTACTCTGGAACGTATAGAATTGAAGACACTGACATTGTTGTAGAAACAATCGGCAATCCTTATTCTTTTCAAATTGACGGACTCTCAGACAGAGAGTTTTCAAAAGAAATCGTTGGCTTAAAAACATTTGAAGTCCATCCTTTTGCGGAAAACGAAGAGCAGATTGTTCTTTGGCAGGTTTCTGAAGGAGTCTTTAAGGGTTTCAACTTTGGATATGACAATGCTTCTTTAAGAAATGAAATATTGCTCTTCATTGAAAGTAACTTTAATTTGAAAGGAGAGCATTTCTTCTTTGTTGTTTCTTCAAACGAAGAAAAGGGAGTAACGACTTGTAGACAGATTGTTTATGGAGAAGACTTGTTCCTTCACAATTCCGGTGAAAACATTATGAACGCAGTTTCTTTTATTAGAAAGAAACGAAAAGAGCTTTTTAAATAAGGCTCTCTTTTTTTATTCGTCCAATATTCGTCTAATATTTGGACATAGACGAAAAACAAGATATTGTTGCGTTGACATTTATACTATTATTGTATATACTTTGTGTGTATGAAAGTTGTAGTAAATATTAAAACAGAAAAAGAGGTTAAGGAGAGTGCCCAGAAGATTGCAAAAGAATTAGGGATTTCTTTAAGCGATGTTGTTAATGCCTCTTTACATAATTTTATTAGAATGCGTGAAGTTCGCTTTTCTGATTCTTTTAGAATGACAAAAGAATTAGAAGATCTTTTGACGGAGGTGGAAAAAGACATTAAGAACAAAAAAAATATTTCTAAAGGTTTTTCTTCTTTTTCGGAAGTAAATAAACATCTTGATACTTTATGAAGGAGATTTTTTTACATAAAAATTTTGAAAAGAAGTATAAAAAACTAGAAGAAAAAGAGAGAAAAAGATTCAAAAAAAGGTTGAATCTTTTTTTAATAGATGAATTTAACCCACTGCTTAATAATCACATGCTTAAAGGGAATTTTAACAGTTATAGAAGTTTGAATATTAATGCAGACTTAAGGTTGATATTCAAAGAAATTCAAAAAGGTTATCTTCTTGTGGACATAGATAATCATAACAATCTATATAAGTAGTTTATTTTCTTTTTTTGTAAAAAATGTGTATGATAAGCATATGAAGCAAAAAAAGGCTTTAGAAATATTAAACTCAGGAAAGAATGTTTTTTTAACTGGTTCCGCTGGAACAGGGAAGACTTTTGTTTTAAATTCTTTTATTAAAGATTGTAAAAAATGTTTAGGGATTACGGCTTCTACGGGGATTGCAGCTACTCATTTAAATGGAATGACGATTCATTCTTGGTCAGGAATTGGAATTAACAATGATTTGAATGAATCTCAAATTAAGAAACTTTTAACTAAAAAATATCTTGTTAAGAGATTAAGAGAGGTTGAAGTTTTAATTATTGATGAGATTTCTATGCTTGACGCAAAAAGGTTTGATCTAATAGACAAGATTTTAAGAAAAATTAAAGATCCTTTTTTACCTTTTGGGGGAGTTCAGCTTATTACTTGCGGTGATTTTTTTCAATTACCACCAATTAATAATTGGGACAATAGTTTTTCTTACAATGCTTCTTCTTGGGAAAAGGCTAATTTTAAGGTTTGCTATTTAGAAGATTCTTACAGGCAGAATGAAGACGAAGAGTTTATGAAAATATTGAATAAGATAAGGAATAATAAGGTTGATTCAAAGGCCTTAAACAAGCTTTTAGCGAGGCAAAATGTAGAAGTTGAACATTCTACTAAGCTCTATAGTTTAAACGTTGATATTGATAAAATAAACAATGAAAAATTAGGAAAGCTTAAAGGGGAAGAGAAGCAATACGAAATGATTGGAAGCGGAGAGACAAATATTTTAAATCATCTTAAAAAAAGTTGTTTAGCGCCTCAAACATTAAGACTAAAAAAAGATGCGGTGGTAATGTTTGTTAAAAATAATCAAGAAGAAGGATATTTTAATGGGAGTATGGGTAAGGTGGCTTTTTTTAACAAACAAGGTAATCCAGTTATAAGATTAAAGTCTGGAAACTTAATTCATACGAAAAGAACTTTTTTTGGAATAGAAGATAATGGAAAGATTTTAGCCGAAGTAGAACAGCTTCCTTTAAGATTAGCTTGGGCGATTACAATTCATAAGAGTCAAGGAATGAGTCTAGACGGAGCGGAAATTGATTTAAGTAAAACCTTTGAATACGGAATGGGTTATGTGGCCTTGTCCAGAGTAAGAACCTTAAAAGGAATTAATCTTTTAGGAATGAATAAGAGAGCCTTAGAAGTTAGTCCAGAGATACTTGAAAAAGACAAAGAGTTTAAAAAACTCTCTGATTAGTGTTGACAAAAAGAAATTAATATTTTATTCTTTAGGTAGAGGTATTAAAAAATGAAGACAACTTCTTTTTACGGCGCAATGATTCTGATGGTTATCGTTTCCTTCATCTTTTGCACAGTTGGAAATATTTACTCTGACTGTTATTTCTCGATAATCGCCATTGTCATTTTCGCGCTAGCGGTAAAGTTTTATTTTTTAAGATTAAGTGATTAGCAATAATCACTCTTTTTTATTT
>JAQVLU010000046.1 GCA_028703995.1 Minisyncoccota bacterium | reverse complement strand
AATATTATTATAAAAGAAAATATTGTTTTTGTCAATAAGTTGTCAACGTTTCTATAATAATCTATAATGTAAATATGCAATATAGGGTGCCACAATTTATAGAAGAAGAATCAAAAATAGTCGGACCTCTAACATTAAAACAATCAATGGTTATCGGTCTTGCTGGAGGAATAATTTTTACAATGTATTTTTCTTTTGGAGAAACCAACCTGTTTCTTTTTCTTGTTTTATCAGGTATAATAGCAGGAGGAGCGTTAGCATCTGCTTTTTTAAAGATTGACGGAAGACCTTTTACGGAAATGATAACTCATATTATGAACTTTTCGATTATGCCTAGATTGTATTTATGGAAAAGAAAAGAAACTCCGGTGTTTCTTAAGGTAGAATTAAAAACACCCCTTGATTTAAAAGATGAAAAAGATCCTTTTAAAGGATTAGAGTTAAGAAAAGGAAAATTAAACGAACTTCAGAATAAAATAGATATATCTTAAAATGGCCTCAAACAAAATAGCAACACAAGACTTCATACCAGTTGAAAAAATAAAAGAAGGTATTATGATCTTAAAGAATCAATCTTTAAGAGGTGTTCTTATTGTTTCATCTACAAATTTTGGATTAAAATCAGCAGAAGAACAAACCGCAATTATTTATCAATTCCAAAACTTTTTAAATTCTTTAGATTTTCAGGTACAAATCCTTGTTCAGTCAAGAAGAATAAACATGACGGGGTATATTGAAAAGCTAAAAGAAATGGAAAAGAAGCAAGAAAACGAACTTTTAAAAATGCAAACAGCTGAATATGTTAAGTTTATTGAAGAAATTATTGGCGGAGGTTCCATTATGACAAAAAGTTTCTATATTACGGTTCCATATTTTCCTTTAACTGAATTAACTAATTTTATGCCTGAGGGGGAAGATAATAATAAGGCGCAATTAACAGAACAAAAGTTTCAAGCAGCGAAATATCAACTTTATCAAAGAATGGAATATATTTCTTTAGGATTAAGGAGGTGTGGTTTAAAATCAGCCCCATTAAATACAGCTGAGATTATAGAGCTTTTATGGGCTAGTTATCATCCTTCGGAAGCAGAATATGGATATTATCCAGAACTTCCACCCGAATTAACAAAATAATATGTTTAATAATAAAAAAGAAACCAAACAAAAACTTTTTAGTGAAGAGCTTCAGAATGAAAAAGATATTATTGCTCCTGCTTCTATTAAAATAAACTCAAGTGAAGCAGAGATTGGGGAGGTTTTGACAAAAACTTATTTCATTTTTTCTTACCCAAGATATCTAAATACTGGCTGGCTATCTCCAATTATTAATTTAGATATTCCTTTAGATGTTTCTTTCTTTTTTCATCCAATTGAAACAGAAACAGTGCTTAAGCAATTAAGAAGAAAAGTTACTGAAGTTCAAGCGGAATTAATTCAAAGAGACGAAAAAGGATTAATTTCAGACCCAGCTCTTGAAACTGCTTACGGAGATCTTGAAGAATTAAGAAGCAGTCTTCAAACAGCGCAAGAGAAGATGTTTAAGTTCGGACTTTATTTAACGGTATATGCTAGAGATAAAAAAGAGTTAATCCAAATTGAAACGACTTTAAGATCTATTTTAGAGTCAAGGTTAATCTATATTAAACCAGCCTTGTACCAACAAAAAGAAGGGCTTCTTTCTACTTTTCCTTATGGAATGGATAATTTAGAAATTCATACAACATTAAATACTTCTCCTTTATCAAGCATTTTCCCTTTCATTTCTTTTGACTTAAGTTCAAATGATGGTATTTTGTTTGGAGTTAATAAGCACAACAATTCACTCGTTCTTTTTGATAGGTTTAGTTTAGAAAATGCTAATATGGTTATCTTTGCTAAATCTGGTTCTGGAAAATCATACGCAGTTAAGCTTGAAATACTTCGTTCTTTAATGGTTGGCATTGATTGTATCATTATGGATCCTGAGAACGAGTATAAGACGCTCGCTGAGGCCACAGGAGGCTCTTTCTTCAATATTTCTCTTGGCTCTGACAGTCACATCAACCCTTTTGATTTACCAGAGATAAAAGAAGGAGAAGACCCTGAAGATGTTTTAAGATCAAACATCATAAACCTTGTTGGACTGATAAGAGTTATGCTTGGCGGTTTGTCCCCTCAAGAAGATGCAATTATTGATAGAGCGTTAAGCGAAACGTATGCCGCAAGAGATATCACTCCTGAATCTGACCCAAGTTTATGGAAACAAAACATTCCAATTTTAAGTGATTTAGAATCTGTACTTGAAGGAATGGAAGGAGCTCGAGAATTAACAGAAAAAATTAGAAAGTTTACTAAAGGAACTTTTTCAGAGTTTTTCAATAATAAGTCAAATGTAAATACAAACAATGGTTTAACGGTTTTTGGAATAAGAGACATTGAAGACGAATTAAGACCAATCGCCATGTTCATTGTAATGAGATACATTTGGAACGAAGTAAGGTCTTCTTTAAAAAAGAGAATTTTAATTATTGATGAGGCATGGTGGATGATGCAAAATGAAGATGGAGCGTCTTTCCTTTTTGGATTATGTAAAAGAGGTAGAAAGTATTGGCTCGGAGTAACCACAATCACTCAAGATGTTTCTGATTTTATGCGTTCAAGTTACGGTAAGCCAATTATTACGAACTCTTCTATACAACTCTTATTAAAACAAAGCCCTGCTGGAATTGATTTAATTCAAGAGACTTTTATGTTAACAGATCAAGAAAAGATGCTTTTGCTTGAAGTTCCGGT
>JAQVLU010000045.1 GCA_028703995.1 Minisyncoccota bacterium | reverse complement strand
TATAATTTCTTGAACTTCTTTTAATTCTTTATCGTATACAATGGTATTTAAAACAACATAAACTTTAACATCAAATTTGTGAGCATATTTAGTTAGTTCTTCTATGTCTTTTAGATTGTTACTAGCGTTAACTCTTGCTCCAAATTTGTGAGCACCAATATAGACCGCGTCTGCTCCTGCGTTTATAGCAGCCTTGCCTATTTCTAAATTTTTAACTCCTGATAAAAGTTCAATCATATCTTCCTTTTAACATATTAAAATAATCACTTCAATGACCTTTTCTTTTTTTGAAAAAAACTATACAATAATCGTATAAAAATAAATTTAATAATATGGTTCCACTTAATAATCATTCAACCTTTATTTCAACTAAAGATTTTAACAAAATAAAAGAGTTTTCTAAAAATAAAAAAACTCCCTTTTTGCTAATTGAAACAAAAAAAATAGAAAAAAATTATGATGAATTAAAAAAGAATCTTCCTTTTGCAAAAATATATTATGCTGTTAAAGCTAATCCCGAAAATGAAGTTATCAAAGTCTTAGATAAAAAAGGCTCTAATTTTGATGTCGCGACAATATTTGAAATGAATCAACTGATAAAATTAGGAATACCTACGGATAGAATGAGTTTTGGAAACACTATAAAAAAAGAAGAAGACATTGCTTACGCATATAGCCAAGGAATAAGACTTTTTGCAACTGACTCTGAAAGTGATTTAAATAAAATATCACGTCAGGCGCCAGGATCAAAAGTCTTTTTTAGATTACTTTGTGATGGCAGTGGAGCTGATTGGCCATTATCAAGAAAGTTCGGAGCTTACCCAGATATGATTTTTCGATTAGCTTTAAGAGCTAAAAAATTAAATTTAATTCCTTACGGGCTTTCTTTCCATGTTGGTTCTCAGCAAAGAGATATTGGGCAATGGGATAACGCTATCTCTCAATGCAAGTATTTATTTGATTCTTTAGCTGATGCTGACATTGAACTCAAATTAATTAACATTGGAGGAGGATTCCCTTCAGACTATCTTCAGCCAACCCAAGACATTGCTGTTTATGCAAAAGAAGTTACTCGTTTTTTAAGAGAAGATTTTGGAGATAAATTACCAGAAATAATTATTGAGCCAGGGAGATCTCTTGTCGCTGATTCCGGCGTTCTTGTCAGTGAAATTATTATGATTTCTTCAAAAAGTACAACTATTAGCTGTGATTGGGTTTATACTGATATTGGTAAATTCGGAGGACTAATCGAAACAATTGACGAAGCTATTAAATACCCTATTTTAAGTGACAATTTAAATACAAAAGATCATACAAAGGAAGTAATTTTAGCAGGACCAACTTGCGATAGTATGGATATTCTTTATGAAAATTATAAATACAAATTAGACAAAAACATAAAAGAAGGAGATAAATTATATTTCCTAACTACTGGAGCCTATACTGCTAGCTACAGTTCTGTTTATTTTAACGGATTTCCACCACTTAAAGTTTATATTATCTAACTTTAATCGGACTAATTTTTTGCCCAACCATTCTGATTTCGCCCTCTATTATAAAACCACAACCTTCATTAAAAATAACTTCCACCCCTGCTTCTATAAACAAGGTTGCATTTTCTCCAATAAAAATATTTCCATCAATAATATATGGACTATTTTTTAATTCCCAGAAAGTATCTCTTTTAATGATTCCATTAACTAAAGTGGAAGTCTTCTTTTCTTCTTCGATCGGAACTTCTATTACTTCTTCTTCTAAGATTACTTTTGCCCAAGTTGTTTCGAAATAATTAGTTGAGTTTAAACCCGGAATAGTAATAACAGATTCTTCATTTACTTTTGCATCACCCCTCTCAATGATTATTACTTGAGCATCTACTTTCCCTGGCTCACCATTAGAAGCCCCTGGAATAGTTATGGTTTCTTTTAATTGATAAACTGCTCCATCTGCTTTTGATAAAAGTTTTGTATCTTCTTTTAATGTTAAAGTTTCTCCTGATGGATAACTATTATAAATCCTAATACTCTTTCCTTCTTCTACTTTATCTAAAGAAGCGGTTAAATCTTCTAAATTTATCTTATCAAAAACTTCAGAAAAAAAAGTTTTTTCTTCATTTATAAAATAGAAACAACCGCAGGCAACACATATTAAAATAATAATTTTTTTAAAAGACATAACTAATCCACACAAAAATGAATTATACACGTTTAACAAAAAAGAACAACATTGTAATTTTTAATTAAATATTTTATAATAGAAGTATAATTAATAAAAATAAAAATATGAAAATTAATTTTAATAAACCTACTAAGTATTCAATGATACTAGCTATTATTATTTATCTTGGCACTTTTGCTTTAGCTTTTTATTTGGGGCAAATAAATGGTGAAGCTAACGCCATTCTTTCTCAATCTAATAATGTTGAAGAAAAAGTAATAATCAATTCCGCTCTCTTTGCCTGTGAAGATCAAAAAACAATTAATGCTATTTTCTTTTCAGACAAAGCCGAGCTATCTTTAAGTGATGGAAGAAACATGATTCTTTTTCAAGCAATTTCAGCTTCTGGGGCTCGCTATGTAAATCAAGACGAATCTTTTGTTTTTTGGAATAAAGGAGATACTGCTTTTGTTGAAGAAAATGGAATCCAAACTTTTAGTAGTTGTTTAGTTTCAGAAAACAACTAAAAAGTATTGACCGCTTTAAAAAAATATAGTATTAATATTATATTCCGCTTTTAAGGCGGGTTTAATTTTTTAAGAGATAAATATGGAAATAAGAAACATCGCAATTATTGCCCATGT
>JAQVLU010000012.1 GCA_028703995.1 Minisyncoccota bacterium | reverse complement strand
AAAAAGGGTTTTTAAAAACTCTTTTTTTGTATATAATAGACTTATGGATTTATTTGAAGGTTTAAACAAAGAACAAAAAGAAGCGGTTAAATACGATAAAGGGCCTCTTTTAATTGTAGCAGGGGCAGGCACAGGAAAGACTACAGTGCTGACAAGAAGAATTGCTTATCTTATTTCAAAAGGAATTAATCCTAATGAAATTTTAGCGTTAACTTTTACAGACAAAGCAGCTTCTGAGATGGAGGAAAGAGTGGAAAAACTTTTAGATTTTGGATATTATGATTTTTGGATATCTACTTTTCATTCTTTTTGTGATAGGGTTTTAAAAAATAGTGGACTTGAAGTTGGCATACCTACAAACTATAAATTATTGAACGAAACTGGTGCTTGGATTTTAATCAAAAGGAATTTTGATAAATTTTCATTTTTAAAAGAGTATAGACCTCTTGGAAATCCAACAAAGTTTATTCATGCTCTAATTCATCATTTTCAAACTTGTAAAAATGAAGGAATTTATCCAGAAGATTATTTAGACTATGCCTCTAAATTAGAAAAAGATTTAATAGAAGACGATAATTTAGAATGTGTTCAAATTAAGGAAGTTGCTAAAGCTTACGAGGCTTATCAAAAGTTACTTTTAGATAATAATTTTTTAGATTTTGGAGATTTAATAAATTATACGCTTAAACTTTTTGATAAAAGACCGAAAGTTCTTAATAAACATAGAGAGCAATTTAAGTATGTAATGGTAGATGAATTTCAAGATACTAATTTTGTTCAATATGAACTTGTAAAAAAATTAGCGCAACCAAGGAATAATATTACAGTCGTCGGGGACGACGATCAGGGAATTTTTTCTTTTCAGGGCGCTTCTTTTAATAATGTTTTAAAATTTAAAAACGATTTTCCTAATTTAAAAAGCGTTATTCTTGTCGATAATTATCGCTCAACTCAAGATATCCTTGATTTAGCATATAATTTTATTCAATTAAATAATCCTAATAGGTTAGAGTATGAACTCTTTGAAAAAGGAGAGAACAACTTAAGTAAAAAATTAAAAAGTAATACTAAAGAGAATGGAGGAGTTAATTTATTATCTTTTGAAACTGCCGAAGATGAAGTTTTGGGAGTTATTGATAAAATATGGGAAATAAAAGAAATAGATAAAGAAGCTAAATTTTCTGATTTTTGTGTTTTAGTGAGAGCGAACAGTTCGGCTAATTATTTTATTAGAGGTTTTGAAAGAGCTTCTATCCCTTATTATTTTATGTCCTCAAAAGGACTTTACTCTCATCCTCTTATATTAGATATTATTGCCTACTTTAAAATTATTCTTAATTTTTATAACTCTCCATCTTTTTATAGAGTTTTAAGATCTCTTCCTGTTGATTTAAGTTCTGAGGAAGTGGCAAAGATTGGATGGTTCGCGGACGAAAAAACAATTTCTTTGTTTGAAGCCTTAAAAGATAAAAAACTTTTAGAAAGTTTAGGGAAAAAAGCTCAAGAAAAAATTAATAATTTGTTAGCTTCGCTAGAAGAGCATTTTAGATTTTCTAAAGAAAAAAATGTAAGTGAGATTTTTATAAGAATGATTAATGATCTTCATTATGCTGAAAAATTAAAAGAACCAACAGAAGAGAACTTAAAGAATTGGGAAATTATTTATCAGTTTTATCAAAAAACTAAAACTTTTGAAAATGCAAATCATGATGGAAAGTTAGATTCTTTTATGGAGCAATTAGAAATGGAATTAGAGTCTGGAGATGAAGGAGATTTGAGCACAGAAATAGACGAAGGTGATTCTGTAAAAATAATGACGGTTCATTCTGCTAAAGGGCTTGAATTTAAATATGTTTTTGTTATTAGTTTAGTCCATAGAAAATTTCCAAGCGATAAAAGGAGTGATCCAATAAAATTACCAAAAGGCTTAGTTAAAGAAGTTTTACTTGAAGGCGATTTCCATATTGAAGAAGAAAGGAGATTATTTTATGTAGCTTTAACAAGAGCAAAAAGAGGATTATTTTTAACTTGGGCGAATGATTATGGTGGTAAGCAACTTAAAAAACCATCTCGTTTTCTAATTGAAAGTAAATTAATTGATGGAAAAGAAGCGGAGAAACAAAAAATAGTTAAAGGTTCTTTTTGTTTCACAAAACAATTTAATGGATTTAGAAAAGAATCTAACGAAACAATTTCTATCAAATACGATAAATTTCTTCCTTCTCATTTTTCTTTCTCTCAATTAGTTGCTTTTCAAAGCTGTCCACTTCAATACAAGTACAGTCATATTTTAAAAATTCAATCGAAAGGGAAGCCATCTTTTTCTTTTGGAAAAACTATTCATAACACTCTTTGTCGTTTTGTTTCTTTAGACGCTCAAGTTTTTGATTCAGAACAAAAACATCTGTTTAGGAAAGACGAGAAGGAAAGAAAAAAGGCTAACTTAAGTTTAGAAGATTTATTGAGAGTTTATGATGAAGAGTGGATTGATGCTTGGTTTGATAGCAAGGAACATAAAGAAGAATATAGAGAAAAAGGAAAAGGTATTTTGATTAATTTTTACAAAGAATTTATAGAGAGAGATTCAAGTATTCTTTCAATGCAAAACGAATTAGCTTTAGAAAAAGTATTTAGTCTTAATTTAAAAGGTTATAAATTCGTAGGAGCAATTGATAGAATTGATACTATAAACAATGAAGTTGAAATAATTGATTACAAAACAGGAAATGCTAAAAAAACATTAGCGACTTCTGATAAATTTCAATTAGAAATATATAATTTAGCAGCAAGAAAAGTTTTTAATTTAAAACCAGACAAGTTAACATATTATTATGTTGAAGACGGAAAGTATTTATCTTTTAAGCCAAAAGAAAATAGTGTTGAAAAAACAGAAGAAAAGATATTAAATATAATAGAGAAGATTAAAAGAAGTAATTTTAAACCTACTGCTGGTTGGCAGTGCGAATACTGTGACTACAAAAACATTTGTCCTCACAGAAAATTTTAAAAATATGAAAACAATTACAATTTTAGGAGATGGTGCTTGGGCGACGACAATAGCGTTACTTTTAAATAAAAATGGACATAAGGTTACTGTTTGGAGTACTTTTTCTGATTATTTAGATGAGCTTGATAAAAAAAGGGTAAATGATAAATATTTACCTTCGTTTTCTATCCCTAAAGAAATCATTTTTGAAAAAGATATTAATGAAGCTATTTTAAATTCAGAGATGATTATTGATGCCATTCCTTCAAAGTTTTATAGAAGTGTGCTTTCAAAAATTGATAAGAAAAATATTCAAGGTAAAATATTTGTGAATGTTTCAAAAGGAATAGAACAAGGAACATTAAAAAGAATGACCGAAATCGCTAAAGAAGAATTCAAAAATATTCAAACTTGTGTTTTGTCTGGACCAACAATTGCTCATGAAGTAGCATTAGAAATGCCAGCAGTAGCTATATCAGCTTCTTCTAATTTAAATGTTGCCAAAAAAGTACAAGAATTATTCTTTAATGAAAAATTTAGAGTTTATACTAGCACTGATCCAGTGGGAGTTGAACTTTGCGGGGCTCTTAAAAATATAATTGCTATTGTAGCTGGAATATCTGACGGTCTTGGTTTTGGAGCTAATTCAAAAGCAGCCATACTTTCAAGAGGAATTGTTGAGATAGCTAGATTAGGGCAAGCTTTAGGTGCTAAGAAAAAAACTTTTTATGGTATTGCTGGACTCGGAGACTTAGCTACAACTTGTATTAGCCCAGAGAGTAGAAATAGGAGCTTGGGTGAGGAAATAGGAAAAGGAAAAAAACTTGAAGAGATTGTTTCTTCTACAAACAGTATCATTGAAGGAGCGACCACCACTGAAGCAGTCTACAATTTAAGTAAAAAATACAAGATAGAAATGCCGATTACAAACCAAGTTTATTTAATGTTATATAATAATAAAGATCCTAAGCAAGCTTTAACAGACTTAATGTTTAGGAGTAAAAAAGGAGAATAATATGCTTAAAAGAGATTTATTTATAGGTCTTGTCATCTTTATTCTTTTCGCTATAGGTCTTGTGCTTACAGTTGAAAATATTAATGAAAAGCAAAACTCTTTAGAGGAAAAAATAGTTGATTAATTTTCTAGACAAAGGGAGTTAATTTTGATATATATTAAATATAATCATTAAATTTTTTTATATGGAAATTAAAATATTTGTAGAAATTCCTAAAGGAAGTCATCAGAAATATGAACTCAATGAGGAAACTAAAAAAATAGAGTTAAACAGAACAATTTACGGACCAGTTTCTTTCCCTTTTGAATATGGACACATTGAAGGAACTTTAGCAGAAGACGGAGATCCATTAGATGCTTTAATTTTAACTAACGAAGCTACTTTTCCAGGATGCACGGTTAATTCAAGAATAATTGGAATGCTTTCAATGGAAGATGAAGGGGGTATTGATAACAAGGTGATCGCAGTTCCTTCAAGTAAAATTAATCCAAGGTTTGCACATATAAATGATATTTCAGATTTAACTGATTTTGAAAAGAATTCTATTAAAGAGTTTTTTGAAATATATAAAAGAATGGAACCTAACAAATGGGTTAAAGTACAAGGCTTTGTAGGAAAAGAGGAGGCTGAGAAAGCAATAGAAAAATCTAAAAATAAAGAAGAATAATATGTATAAAATAGATAAAGAAAAATGTTTAGGTTGTGGCGGTTGTACTATCACTTGTCCAAAAGGAATTGACATGGGGGAAGATAGCCGTGCTAAAATTATCGATGAACAAGAGTTAATAAAGGCTGGCGGAGAAAATGTTTGTCCTTACGGAGCAATCGTACTTGACGATGAAGAGTTTTTAGATGATGAAGAATAATAATCTACTTAAGGTAAGAAATTTAGTTGTAGAGATAGAGGGGAAAAAGATTTTGAATAATCTTTGTTTTGATATTGAAAAAGGAGAAGTTATTGCTCTTTTAGGGCCTAATGGAAGTGGTAAAAGTACTCTAGCTAAGGTAATTGCTGGAGATTTAAGAATTAAATTGAAACAAGGAGAAGTTTTGTTTAATGAAGAAGAGGTCTCTAAGTTTTCTCCTGAAAAAAGAGTTTCTGCTGGAATTGTTTTAGCTTTCCAAAACCCTCCTTCAGTAGAAGGACTTAAGATGGTTGATTTTATTGAATCAATTAAAGTAAAAGAAGGTTTTGTTGATGATAAATTGATACAAAGAGAAGTTAACAAAGGTTTCTCTGGGGGAGAAAAAAAGATTTCTGATTTAATGCAAATAACTTCTCTTGACCCTAAACTAGTTATTTTAGATGAAATCGATTCTGGATTAGACTTTAAAAAAACAGAAGAAGTAGCGAAAATTATTAAAGAATATTTTATTGATAAAGGTGTAGCTATTTTAATCATTACTCACCATGGAGAAATTTTAGATTTATTAAAACCAACAAAAACAAACATTATTATTGATGGGATTATTGTTGGGAAAGATGAAGATTATAAAAACGTTTTAAAAACAATCAAGAAATATGATTACGAAAAGTGCCGAAAATGCACCAAATTTTTATCAGCTGAATAATGAAATTAAAAATATAGGATCTATCTATGGAGCAGAAATAATGCCGAGTGTTTTAGCTTGGAAAAAATTTAGTTTTACTCACGAACTATTTTTTAAAAAACCCAAGCAAGGATTTTTTCTTTGGGTTAAAAAATCGGTTTCGTTTCCTTTACATACACTCATAGAAATTGACTCTAAAAACATTTCTCAAGAAATGAGTAATCTTATCATTATTGAAAAAGATATTAATGTTAAATTAACCTCTTCTTGTTTGTCAAAAAAAGAAGTTAAGGGAAAACACCTTGCTTTAGCTAAAATTATTGTTAAAGATAACAGCACCTTAGATTATACTCAGAATAATTCTTGGAAAAAGGGGGATGTTTTTACCGCTCATTATGAGTTTTTCTTAAACAAAAATTCTAAATTAAAATCTAAGATAGTAAACCAAAGCGATGGGGCTAGTGTTGAAACAAGAGAAGATGTTTATTTGCTTCAAAAAAAAGCTAATGCAGATTTAAGAATAAAAATGATTGCCAGCAATGGTGGCGAGTTTTTCTCAGAAAGTTATATGCATGGGGAAGACGAGGTTAAGGGGCACTTAGAATGTTCAGGCTTGATTACTAATAAGGATTCTAAAATAGTTTCTATTCCAGGAATAATTTGTAATTCTAATAAGGCAGAATTAACCCACGAAGCTTCTATTGGAAAAATATCGGAAGAAAAATTAATATATTTAAGAATGCGTGGACTCTCAGAGGAAAAAGCTACAGAATTAATAATTAAGAGTTTTTTAAATTCATGAAAAAGGTTTTTGTTGGAATTTCTGGTGGTGTTGATTCAACAATGGCAATAAAAATTTTAATTGAAAAAGGATATGCAGTAACGGGCGTTTTTATGCGTCTTTTTTCTTTTAGAGAGGAAGAAAAAAAAGCAAAAGAAATTGCTGATTTTTTTAAAATACCTTTTTTAGTTTTTGATTTTAGAAAAGAGTTCCAAGAAAAAATTATTAAAGAATTTATCGCTGATTTTAAAAAAGGAATTACTCCTAATCCTTGCGTTAATTGTAATCAAAAAATTAAGTTTGGTTTATTTTTGAAAGAAGCAAAAAAAAGAGGTGCTGATTTTATTGCGACGGGACATTACGCTCTTAAGAGAGGAGAGTTTATATATAAGGCAAAAGATTCTTCCAAAGATCAATCTTATTTTTTGTGTAATCTTTCTAAAGAACAAATTAAATTTTCTTTATTTCCTTTAGGAAACTATTTTAAAAAAGAGGTTAAAGAAACAATTAAAAAAGAAAAAATTATACCTCAGAAAGAATCTCAGGAAATTTGCTTTATTGAAGGCGAGCCAATGGCTTATTTAAAGAAATTTATTAAAGCAAAGAAAGGAAAAATTATCGACGATAAGGGTGTTTTGCTTGGCGAACATAACGGAGCTTTCTTTTATACCATAGGGCAGAGAAAAGGATTAGATTTACCTCAAGGACCTTTTTTTGTTTATAAAAAGGATTTTAAAAAGAATATTGTTTACGTAACTAAAGACAAAGAACTTCTCTTGAAGGAAGAAGTTAAGTTTAAGAAGGCTAATTTTTCTATTGAAACTGATTTTCCTTTCAAGGCAACGGCTAAAATTAGATACAGGGGAAAAGAGATGCCTTGTATTGTTTATAAAAACAAAGCTATCTTTTCTTTGAAGCAGAGTGCTATTGCTAGCGGTCAGTCAATTGTCTTTTACAAGAAGAATAAATTAATTGGAGGGGGAATTATTTATGAATAAAAAATTAATTGGTGTTTTTTGTTTTTTGTTTTTTTGCAATTTGATTGCTTTTCTTTTTATTTTCAACAAAGAAGACAACCTTAGGGTTACTTTTTTTAATATTGGACAAGGGGATTCTATTTTCATAGAAACAAATCAAGGACACCAAATACTTATTGATGGTGGTCCAGATAATTCAGTGTTAAATAGTTTAGAGAAAAGAATGAATCCTTTTGATAAAAATATAGACATGATTATCTTGACTCATGCCGATAAAGATCATTTAGCGGGAATTGTGAGCGTTCTTAAGATATATGAAGTAGATGTTTTTGTTTGGACAGGAGAAGAAAGTGATTCTGCTTTGTTTCAAGAACTTAAAGAATTGCTTACTAACAAAAAAGTGGTTACTGTTGATGCTCATGATAAAATAACTATCGGGGAAGTTTTCTTTGAAATATATAATCCTATGATACCTAATTTGTCTGATTTAAATGACACCTCTATTGTTTTTAAATTAATACATGGCTCTTCTCAGTTTTTATTAACAGGAGATGTTTCTTCTAACTTAGAAGATGATTTAGTAAAAGAATTTGATTTAAAGAGTGATGTTTTAAAAATAGCCCATCATGGTTCTAAAAATTCAACGACTAATGAATTTATAAAAGAAGTTTCTCCTAACTGTGCCGTTATCTCTGTTGGTAAGAATAGTTATGGTCATCCAAGCGAAAGAGTTCTCAATCTTTTAGAAGAAGAAAAGATAAAAATATTTAGGACGGATATTGATGGAGAGATTACTTTTTTTTCAAATGGAGAAGAAATTTTTGTTGAGTATTGACGAATAATTAAAAACTTGTTAATATACCTTTGTTATTCAAAATATTAAATTTAAATTATGTTAGCTGTAATCAAAACAGGAGGTAAACAATACATTGTAAGCCCTGGTAAGAAAATCAAAATTGAAAAATTAGATATTGAAGAAGGAAAAGAAGTCACTTTTGAAGAAGTGTTGCTTATTAATGATGAAAAAAATACCGTTATAGGAGAACCTCTTATTTCTGGAGCGACTGTTACTGGTAAAGTATTGAGTCAAGCTAAGCACGAAAAGGTTATTATCTTCAAACATAAACCTAAAAAGAGATACAAGGTTAAGAGAGGACACAGACAACCATACACAGAAGTAGAAATATCTGAAATTAATTCAAAATAAAACACCCTTAGGGTGTTTTAAAATTGAATATTTATGTCGTTTTGATTACTTTCTCCTGGATCTCCGTAATCAATACCAGTTTTTTCTAAGTTTCTAAAACTTGATTTAGAGCTATCGAAGAATAGTTCTACTTTTCCAATAGGTCCATTTCTATGTTTAGCAATAAGAATTTCTGCAATTCCTTTTTTAGGAGTTTCTTTCCTATAAACTTCTTCTCTGTAGATGAAAAGAACAACATCAGCGTCTTGCTCAATCGATCCAGAGTCTCTTAAATCAGAAAGTTTAGGAATACTAGGAGTTCTTTGCTCGACGGCTCTAGAAAGCTGTGATAAGGCTAATACGGGCACATTTAATTCTCTAGCTAGCCCCTTGAGTTGTCTTGATATTTCGGTTATTTGTTGTACAGATCCAATATTTTTATTGCTTGGTTCTATTAGTTGTAAATAATCAATAACAATGAGTCCTAAACCATATTGTGACTTTAATCTTCTAGACATTGCTTTCATTTGAAGAACCGTCATTGCTGAAGTGTCATTGATGAAGATTTGAGCGTCTGATAAAGTTCCTAAAGCTTGTTGTATTTTAATGAAATCATTGTTTTCTCCAGAAGAAGATAAAGTTCCTTGTCTAATTTTCCAAGCATCCACATTGGCTTCGGAGCTAATCATTCTATCAACTAATTGATCGTTAGACATTTCTAAAGAGAAGAAGCCAATTGGTTTGTTTTCTCTTAAAGCAACATTTTTAGCAATATCTAAAGCTAAACTTGATTTTCCCATTGAAGGTCTTGCTGCAAGAATTATTAAATCTGAATTTTGAAGACCAGATAAATAATTATCTAATTCGTAAAAACCAGTTGTTACTCCTCTTAAGCGCCCTTCTTTATTAGAGATTTTTTCCATTCTTTCAAAAGCTTCTTTTAAGCAGGGCTTAATAGAAGTAAAAGATTGCGTCATACTTTTTTGAGTTATTTCAAAAATTCTTCTTTCAGCATTATCTAAAAGCTCTTCTGACTCTTTTTCTTCCTCGAATCCAGACAAAGAAATGTCTTGTCCAACAGAAATCAAATCTCTTAAAATTCTTTTCTTTTGAACAATCTTACCGTAAGTTATAACGTGACTTGCAGTAGGAACGGAATTGATAAGATCCGTTAAATATGAAACGCCACCAATTTGCTCCATAAGATTTCTTTCTTTTAATTTTGAAGAAACGGAAATGATATCTATTGGTTCTCCGTTTGAAAAAAGTTCTTCTAGTATTTTGTATATATTCTCGTGTTTTTTAAAGTAAAAATCTTCAGGTCTTAAAAAATCAGCCACTTTAATAATAGCTTCTTTATCAAGCATAAGAGAGCCGATTACACTCATTTCTGCCTCTTTATCATGAGGAGGAACTTTGTTGTTTGCAAATTCATTTGTCATCAGATATAATATAACACATAATCGTAAAATTTCAATAAAGCATGAAAGTAGGTTTTATTTGTTTCCATTCTTTTGTGAAACCAGGAGGTGTTAAAAATCACATTTTAGGGTTATCAAAAGAATTTGAAAAAAGGGGAATAGAGACTAAAATTATAGTCCCAAGAAGAAAATTTAGAGAAAACTACGGTAAAAATGTTATTATTATGGGGACATCTTTTCCTTTTAATATTGGGGGAACTCAGGGAGATTTTTGTATGAATTTTAATCCTTTTTCTATAAGAAAAATATTAAAAAAAGAAAAATTTGATATTTTGCATTTTCATAATTTTATTGTTCCTTCTGCTTGGCAAATTTTAGAAGTTCAAAAAACAATAAAAAATGATACTTGTAACATTTTAACTTTTCACGCTAACTTAGATGGAATTCCAGTTTTAAAAAGTTTACCTTATTTTTCTAAAATATTTGTAAAAAGATTGAATGAAAGAGTTGATGGAATTATTGGAGTAGCTAATTTAACTTTAAAGCTTTTTAGAAATTACAAAAAACCAAGAAGAGTAATTGCTAACGGAATAAGCTTAGAAGAGTTTAATCCAGAGATTAAAGGAATGCAAAGATTTAATGATGGTAAAATCAACCTTCTTTTTGTGGGAAGAATAGAAGAAAGAAAGGGTTTAATTTACCTTTTAGAAGCTTACAAAATTCTTGAAGAAAAATATGACAATTTAAGATTGATTGTTGTTGGAGATGGACCCCTTAAAAAAGATTGTGAACATTTTTGTAGATGTGCTGATCTTAAAAATGTTGTTTTTGAAGGTCAAAGACAAGGAGTTTCAATGGCAAAATATTTTAATAGTTGTGATATCTTTTGTAGTCCCGCTATTTTTGGAGAAAGTTTTGGAATTGTTTTACTTGAAGCGATGGCTTGCAAAAAACCAGTTTGTGGTTTTTCTAATTTAGGATACAAAGAGCTTTTGGCGGGAACGAAGGGGGCTGATTTTTTAGCAGAACCAAGAGATTCTGTAGCGTTAGCTTTAATACTTCAAAGATTAATTTCAGATGAAAAATTAAGAAAAGATATGGGGGAATGGGGGCTTGAAACAGCTAAAAAATATTCTTGGGAAAGAATAGCAGACGAAGTTCTTGATTTTTATAAAGAATGTCAAAAAAAGAAGAATTGACTTTTTTTAAAATTAAAGTTAATTTTAAAGTAGAGGTGACTATCAAATGAAAGAAATCGCAAAAGAACTTATTTTCCCAAATCTTGAAAACGAGTTTTATCTGCTTGATGGTAATGCAAAAATACCAGTTATTGATCATTATCCTAGCATAAGTAAACCTTTCAAAGACGGAAAACTAATTATCTATTACGATGATTTTGATTTAG
>JAQVLU010000044.1 GCA_028703995.1 Minisyncoccota bacterium | reverse complement strand
ATTGAAAGAAGGATCATCTTTACTTGCGCTTTCTTCTGTTGGCTGATTAAACCTTTCTTTAATATTTTCAACTTTTCTATCGTTAATTAATTTATTCGCTTCTTCGTGCCTTGCGTAATCAAGATTCTTTTCCCCTAACTGCCCTAAAAGTTCGTTTTTTCTATCTATTAATTTAAAATACTCGTGAGATTCTTCATCGCTATGTAAATTTTTACCAGAATTTTCTTCTTTTAAAATTAACGCTTCTACTTCTTCTAATTCTTTTGAAATAGGATTTTCTTCTTTTGGTTTAAATGTTTCGAAGTTCATATTTTTTAAAATAATTAATCTTAAATTAAGTTTATCATATTTAAAATAAAAAGTAAATTAATTATTCTTTAATCTTTCCATAATCTCTGAATCTATCTCTTGTCTATTGTGTCCATATTTAAGCATATAGTAATTTTTAATTCTTTTTGCAAGTTCTCTATTCGAACTTGTTGGAACAAAAGTCTTTGCATCAAAAGGAAAAGACATTCTTCCGTCAATCATTAATTTTAAATAAAAATGAAAATTGTTTTGGTTTGAAAGATCTTTACTGTTAAAAGTTGGCTCAAAGTGTTTCTGTAAGAACTCAGCGTCCTCTCCCCCTACTCTAAATACCGCCATTGAACCAATGTTTCCAAAAATAGAATCCCTAATTAAATCTTTAAGTTGTCCTATAAATTGATGAGAAATAGTTAAACAAAGTCTATACTTTCTAGCTTCAGACAAAATAGTTGAAATGCTATCGGTCGCAAAGTTTTGAAACTCATCTATATATAAATAGAAATCTTGGCGCTCTTCTTCTAATAAATCTACTCTTGAAAAAGCTGCAATGTTAAGTTTTCCGACGATAATAAGTCCCAAAAGAGAAGAATTAAGTTCTCCTAATTTTCCTTTTGATAAATTAACAAGCAGAATCTTTTTACTATCCATTATTTCCCTAAAATTAAAAGTGTTTTTCTTTTGTCCAATAATTGGTCTAACATAATCATTTGTAATGAAAGTGTTAAACTTAGAAGTAATGTATGGAACCATGTTTTGTAAAGCGGCGTCTCCTCCTGCTTTTTCCGCTTCTTTCTCCCAAAAATCCCTAACAATAATGTTCTTGCATTTAAAAAGAAGTTTTCTTCTAAAGTTACTATCTGACAAAACTCGAGGAACTTCAATTAAAGTATAGGTTTCCTCTTCATCATCCATCAAAAGAAGTAAAGCATTTTTAGCGTACTGTTCAAACATTGGACCTCCAGTTTGTTTAAGATCATATAGTTTATCAAAAATAGAGATAAGCTCATTCACAATAAAGGTTTTTTGCTCTGGATGCTCTTTGTCGTAATCAAGCATATTTAACCCAACACATCTTTCAAGATCCCCTGGATCAAAGATAACGACATCTTTCAATCTTTCTTCTGGTATTTTTCCTAATATGTTTTCAATCAAATCTCCATGAGGATCAATTACTCCAACCCCTTCACCATTTAGAATATCTTGTTCAATTAAATTAGTTAAAAAAGCTGTTTTACCAGTTCCTGTTTGTCCGATTGAATAAAAATGTCTTCTTCGATCATCTTTTTTAATTTTAACAATTGTTTTTTTATCTCTAAAAGAATTATATCCTAAAGTTAAACCAGAAGAAGGAAGATCTATTGGAGCTTCAGCTGACTTAGCCCTTAATTCATTTGTTTGAGGAGTTTTTGAAAAAGGGGTTGAAAAATGGAAAATACTTGCTAACTCTTCGGTACTTAAAACCATTTTATTCTCAGGAATAAAAGTTCTAAAGCTGAAATTAAAGGCTATTTTTTTAGCCAAGCCTCCTTTAGCATCAATTACTCTAAAACTATTTAAGTCAGAAGAAGTAAACTGATCAAAAACACTCACAATTTGTCTAAACTCATATTCAGCAGCTTCTTTGCTTAAAGAAGAAACAATAACCCTAATATTTGTTTCAAAGTTGTTCTTAGCGAGCTTACTTTCCATACCCTTACGAATAACTTCATTCGGAGCGGTGGCTGTTTTTTCTTCTCCTTTCCCTTTTAAAAAGGAAATGAAGTTAGTTGCCGAAAGAGCTTCATAGAAATTCTTTCCTTTGTTTATTTCGTTTAAAATTTCTCTTCCTCTTATCTTAAAAGAATCAGAACAATTCCTTAAAATGATTTGAAGTCCTCCCTCTTCTCCGTCCTTTATTTGAGTTAATATGGAAGTTAGGTTAGACAATGGATCCGATTCCATTGAAGTATAGGTTTTTAAAGGAAGATAAACAGGCTTATTCAATTTTAAAAAACCAGAATAAACAATCTCATTTGGAGAAAAAATATTAAAATCAGAAATGTTTTCTACTTCAGCGTCTGGAAGAATACTGTAAATTTGTTTTTCAATAAAAGAAGCGTATCTTTCTGGGGCTCCAACATAGAAGTTAATTCTGTTCTTAACTTTTAAAAGCTCTAAAGAAATCCAAGGAGTTTCGTCAAAAAGACTCTTTTTCTTAATTGCGGTTAAGCTAGCATAAAAATGCTCCATAATACTTATCCATTCTTTTTCTTGTTTTTTAGGATCTAATTGAATTTCTTCAGCTGTTTTAGCTGGTATTTTAACAGAAAAAAGAACCATTCTTAATGATTGTCTAATTTTAGAGCTTTTTTTCTTTGAGCTTAGGATAAGATAAATAACAAGAAAAACGATTAATAGAATTAAAGCGATTAAAGAATAAAATAAAAAGATTTCTGAAGTGACTATTGTTTGAATATCCATGTTTCTTGTTTTAATTTTTCTAAAGCTATTTTTCTCATTGAGAAGCTATTTTTCTCACTACTTTCCATTTCCGCAAAGGTTTTTAAAGAACCTTCTGGAATAAAGATTCTATCCCAGCCAAATCCGTTTTCTCCTTTAGGAAAAAGAGTAATTGATCCTTTAACTTCGCCTGTAAATTGTTTTAATTCTTTTCCAT
>JAQVLU010000043.1 GCA_028703995.1 Minisyncoccota bacterium | reverse complement strand
CTCTCTTTTCTGGATTCTTTGTTTTAGAAACTGGAATCTTCATTTTTGGACTTTGAACAATCCCTAAGTCAACAAGAACGTTGAATACAGTTGGAGAAGCTTTAGCTCCAACAGAGATCCAATGTAAAGCTCTTTCTTTATTAATTGCTTTCTCTTTAGTAAGAGTGTTAACAAATCCAATTTGTTCAACAGGAACTCCTGCTTTAGCAGAATTTCTCTTATCTGTAACGACTACCTTATAGGCAGGTTGATTTTTTTTACCAATTCTTTGTAATCTTATAACTAACATAATTTTTTACCAATTTTTTTTAATTAATGCTTTTTCTGCGGCTCTTACTTCTGCTTCATGCTTTGACGATCCTTCGCCTTCAGCAATTAGCTCTTCTCCTATATATACCCCAACAAGAAAGTTTTTTCTATGATCTGGACCTTTTTCTTCTAAAACTTTATAGTCCGGAGTGATAGAAAGATCTTCTTGTGCTTTTTCTTGGAAAAGCGATTTTGGATCTTTGTCTAATCTTTTTTCTAATATCTCTCCTATTTTTTTATCAATTAAATTTTTAACAATGAAATCTTTACATTCATTATAGCCTCTATCTAGGAATAAAGCTCCTAAAAAAGCTTCAAATGTATCGGCTAATATTGATAATCTAGCCTTTCCCTCTTCTTTTTCCTCACCTTGAGATAAAAGTAGAAAGTCATTAAAACCAAGACTTAAAGCAACTTCAGATAATGCTCCTGCATTAACGAGCGCTGCTCTTATTCCTGTCATTTCTCCCTCGGCCTTATCTTCGAATGTTTTAAACAAATGCTCTGTTGTTACAAGTTCAAGCACCGCGTCTCCTAAAAACTCTAATCTTTCGTTATGATTCAAACAAAACTTTGGATTTTCATTTAAATATGAGCGATGACAAAAAGCTTGGGTAAGCATCTCTTTATTGTTAAAATATATATTCAGTTTTTGCTCTAATTCGTCAAAGTTTTTATTCATAACGATATAAACTGAATTATAGACTGAAAACTATTTAAATAATTTACAGTTTATGATTCACTTTCGCCTTGAAGAACAGTAAACACTGTTCCCAAAACTCCATTAATAAATTTTCTTGAATTTTCTCCCCCATAATTTTTAGCAAGTTCAATGGCTTCATTAATTGCTACTTTTGGAGGAACCGCATCCTTATCTTCATAAAGAAGTTCGTAAATACCAATCCTTAATATATTTCTATCAAGTAAGTTAATTTGAGGAAGTGGCCATTCTGGAGCAGTCTTTTCAATAATTTCATCTATCTTCTCTTTGTTTTTTAAAATACCTTCCGTAAGCTCAAAAATGAAATCTGTTTCCTCTAGTCCAGCTCCAAATTCATCTGTATTCTTATGTGCAATAGACATTAAATCTCCTTTCATTTGATTGAAGTCCCATTCATAAAGACTTTGCATAACAATTGATCTAGAAATATGTCGTGTTGCCATAAAATTATTTTTTTGAAGGTTCTTTTTTAACTGCTTTTTTTGGCTTTTTTACTTCTTCTACAATTTCTTCTTTTTCAGAAGAAACTACTTTCTGTTTTTTTTCAATCTTTGCCATTACGTTAATATATTCTTTTCCTTTGTAAAAACCGCACTCAGGACATACGTTATGAGGGCGTGTAGGTTTTCCACATTTTTTACATTTAACAAGTTGTGGTTCTTTCAAAAAAATATTAGCTCTCCTTCTATCTCTTCTAGACGAAGGGGTTCGCTTTTTAGGTACAGCCATATCTACAAGTATCTTTAAATTTATTATCTTAATTTATTATACATTTTTCTTTAATTTTGTAAAGAAAATAAAAACAAAGGTTTTAAACCTACGTCAGGTATAACACAAAGTCTTAAAAAAGTAAATAAAAAAAAGTTTGCCAGAAAAAAAACATTGTTTTGTTGTTAGCAAACCTTTGAAGCAAAGTGATTTTCTAGGACTGTTTCTACTCTTATCATTTTGTCAATTTCGACTTCAAGTTTTCCAACAACCCTCTTTTCCTTTATTTTTCCACTTGGAAAGGCACTCCTCATCAATTCTTTTGCTTCAGGTGAAGCTTTTTTTAACATATATCTTGGCACTACCATTTATACCTCTAGAAAATCCTAATGTGATTCATTAAGGACCTGTTATAAAGTATTACATTAATCTTCTTTTGTCAATAATCACTAATCGGCTTAAAACTTTTTCGATGGAGTGGACAAGGACCATATTTTTTAATCATTTCTAAATGAAGCTTAGTGCCGTAACCTTTATGCTTTTCAAAATAGTATTCTTTATACTTTTTACTCATTTCAATCATAATCTTATCTCGAGCGACTTTAGCAATAATAGATGAAGCCGAACAAGAAAAAACTTTTTCGTCAGCTTTGATAATAGATATTTGTTTAATGAGCATATCTAAATCCATTTTTCCATCTAAAATTAAATAGTCCGCTTTAACTTTGTATTTTTCTTCTAAATTCAAAACTGCTTTTTTCATTGCGAGTCTAGTTGCTTCTAAAATATTAATCTTATCTATTTCTTTAGCTGAAACAATTCCTAGTCCCCAAAAAACACAAGGATGATTCATTAATTTAAAAGCTAAAATTTCTCTGTTTTTAGGAGAAACTTTTTTAGAATCATTTACTCCAAAAATAGGATTTTTTCCCATATAGTAAACAGCGGCAGCTGTAACTGGACCTGCAAGTGGTCCTCTTCCTGCCTCATCAATTCCAAGTACATATTTATAGCCTTGTTTTTTAATTCTATTTTCTTCTTTTAAACTCATTGAAAAAATTATATCACTTTTAAAGAATAAAAAAAGAGGACTGCTTTAGAATAAGGCAATCCTTTCCTTGCTGAAAGTCATTTTTAAGACTTCAAGTTTGTTTTCTTCCAAAATCTTTTCCACCTTTTTGATGTGTGTGTCTTTAAGCTGGACTCTCCAAAACCCAAGACCTTTTTCGCGTGG
>JAQVLU010000011.1 GCA_028703995.1 Minisyncoccota bacterium | reverse complement strand
ACTCCACACAATGTTGGTTTTAAAACAATCGATCTTTTTAAAGAAAGATTTTCTTTTCCTAATTTTTCATTAAAAGAAAAAGCTTTAATTTCTAAAAAAGATGATGTTATTCTAGCTAAACCTCAAACATATATGAATGAATCTGGGTTAGCGGTAAGAGAAATAATGAATTTTTACAAAATCCCAAAAGAAGATCTTTGGATAATTCACGACGAAAACGATCTTAAATTAGGAGAATTTAAAATCAGTAAAGATATTTCTTCTAAAGGACATAACGGAATAAAATCAATTATTGAAAAAATAGGAACTCAAGATTTTATAAGATTTAGAATTGGAATAAATAGTAACCAAAAAGAAGATTTAATTGATTATGTTTTAAAGCCTTTTTCAAAAGAAAATACAGAAATCATAAATGAAACAATTTTTGATGTTGTCTCTTCTCTTAATGATTCTATTATAAACGGTATAAAAATAAACAAATGAAATTAGTAATTGTAGAAAGTCCGACAAAAGCAAGAACAATAGAAAAATATTTAGGCTCTGAATACAGAGTTTTATCTTCTTATGGGCATATTAGAGACTTGCCTAAAGGTGAATTTGGAATTGATATTGAAAAAGATTTTGAACCTAAATATGTTATTCCAACAAAAGCAAGGAAAAACTTAAACCTCTTAAAAAAAGAAGTGGCTAAAGCAGATGAAATTATCTTAGCGACTGATCCTGATAGAGAAGGAGAGGCCATTTCTTGGCATTTAATAAAAGCTCTTGATTTAAAAGAATACAAGAGAGTTGTTTTCCATGAAATTACTAAATCCGCTATTGAAAAAGCAATTGATAATCCTTCTCAATTAGACGAAGCCTTGGCTGATGCTCAACAAGCAAGAAGAGTTTTAGATAGAATTGTTGGCTACAAACTCTCCCCTTTCTTATGGAATAAAATAGCGAGGCACTTATCTGCGGGAAGAGTTCAGTCTGTAGCCGTTAAATTAATTTGTGAAAGAGAAGAAGAAATAGAAAAATTTGTCCCTTCTGAATACTGGACTGTTTCAGCTTTCTTTTCAAAAAACAAAGTTGTTTTTGAATCTATTCTCTCTAAAATTAAAGATAAAAAAATAGACAAGCTTTTTATTAAAAATGAGAAAGAAGCAGAAGAAATAGAAAAAGAATTAAAAACCGCCGAATACAAAATTGATAAAATAGAAGCGAAAGAATTAAAAAGATACCCTCAACCTCCTTTTACAACTTCCTCACTTCAACAAGAAGCTAATAAAAAGTTAAAGCTTCCTGCTAAAATGACAATGAGCTTAGCTCAAAAACTTTATGAAAAAGGATATATTACTTATCATAGAACTGATTCTTTAAATATTTCTACTGAAGCTTTGGAAAAAGCTAAGGGAATTATTAAAGAAAAATTCGGAGAAAAATATTATGAAAGAAGAGTTTTTAAAACAAAAGGAAGAGCTCAAGAAGCTCACGAAGCAATTAGACCAACAATGCAAGAAACAAAACTTGAAGCTAAAGAACAAAAACTATATAGTTTAATTTACAATCGTTTTATTGCTAGCCAAATGGCTCCTGCTGTTTTTGACTCAAAAAGAATAGACATAAAAGCCAATGAATATACTTTTGAAGCTCACGGATCTACTCTAAAATTTGATGGTTTTTTAAAAGTATATGAAATGAAAATAGAAGAGAATGAACTTCCAGAACTTTTAGAAAAAGAAGTTCTTGATTTAAAAGAATTAAAAAAAGAGCAACATTTTACTCTTCCTAAAGCCAGATACACTGAAGCAAACCTTATTAAAAAACTTGAAGAATTTGAAATCGGAAGACCTTCAACTTACGCTAGCATCATTACAACAATTCAAGATAGAAACTATACTCTAAAAAATGAAGATAAAAGATTCTACCCAACAGAAATAGGAAAGAGTGTAAACACAATGCTTGAGAATAATTTCAAAAATATCGTTGACTATAAGTTCACGGCTGATATGGAAAAAGAACTAGACGATATTTCTATTGGAAAAGAAAACTGGAAAGAAATTGTTAGAAAATTTTATTTCCCTTTTAATGAAAATCTAGAAAAAAAATATATTGAAGTTGAAAAACAAAAACCTAAGGAAGAAATAACGGACAAGCTTTGTCCAAAGTGTCAAAAACCTTTAGCTATTAAATCGGGGAGGTTTGGAAGATTTTTAGCTTGCACAGGATATCCAGAATGCAAACACACTGAACCTTTAGAAAATAAAAATGTCAATTTAAATATTGTTTGTCCAAAATGTGAGATTGGAGAAATTATCCAAAAGAAAACAAAAAAAGGGAAACTTTTCTATGCTTGTTCAAAATGGCCTGATTGCGATTTTGCTCTTTGGGATAAACCAACAGGAGAAAAATGTAAAAAATGTGGTTCTCTTCTTGTAGAGAAAAACAAAAAAATAATTTGTTCTAATAAAGAGTGCTCATAATTTTTTCATCCAATCCTCCATTTCTTCTCCGGACTTAAAATTAATAATGACTTGGTAGTTCTTGTCATTATTTTTTACTTTGACATTATCGTATTTAAAAACTTTTTTAAATTGATTTTCAAACTCTTCTATTTTTGCTAAGTCTTTAGCAGTAACTTCTTTTTTAGGATTTCTAAAGTCTCTGATTCTAGCTTCCAGGGCTCTTACTGTTAATTTTTCGTCAATAATTATTTTTAAAAACCTATCTTGGTCTTCTTTGTTTTCAAGAGACAATAAAACCTTACCATGCCCTTCAAATATTTCCTCATTCCTTAAAGCTTGTTTAGCTAAAAGTGTAAGGTTTAAAAGTCTGACTGAGTTTGCGATTCCCTCTCTGCTCTTACCTGTCATGTCTGCAATTTCTCTTTCGAGTAATCCAAACTCCTCTCTTAATCGAGTAAAAGCTTCTGCTTGCTCCATTGGATTTAAATTTTTTCTTTGTATGTTTTCAATAAGCGCTAATTCAAGTTTTTCGGAAACACTAGGATCCCTTATTATCACTGGTACTTTATCAATACTCGCCATCTCGCAAGCTCTTAACCTTCTTTCTCCAGCAATAAGCTCATATTTATCCTCTCCTATTTTTGTCACAACAAGAGGTTGCAGTACTCCGTACTTTTTAATAGATTCTGACAAACTTTTAAGTTCATCTTCTTTAAAAAGAGATCTTGGCTGATAAGGATTCTGACTTATTTTTTTTGTTTCAATCCAGAAAACGCTTTCTTTTGTAGAAGGCACTATTTCTTCGACTTGATTATTTTTTTTTGGAATTAAAGATTCTAAACCTCTGCTCATATTTTTTTAATAAATTCTTCTGCAAGCTCTCTAAAAGCATTAACGGCTTTTGAGTTTGGAGCATGCCTTAAAACTGTTCTTCCATATTTAGGAGATTCTGCAAGAGCACTTGCTCTTGGAATAATAGCGTCAAAAACATAACTTTTAAAATTTCTTCTTAAGTCTTTTTCGACGTCTCTGCTAACCCTGCTTCTTCTTGAATACATTGTTAAAACAGCCCCTAAAATATTAATATTTCTATCTAAATTTTCATTAATTAATTTAATGTTTGATGTTAATTGTCCCAACCCTTCAATTGATAAATATTCAGCCTGTACTGGGATTAAAACATCATCTGCAGCTACTAATGCGTTAAGCGTTGGAAGCCCTAAAGACGGAGGACAATCAATAAAAACTAAATCATAATTATCTTTTACTGAATCAATAACTTTCTTTAATCTAAACTCTCTATCTTTCATATTTACTAAATCAATAGAAGCTCCTGCTAGATCATGCGATGTTGGTAAAATATCATAACCTAAAAAAACCGTTCTTTTAATAACTTCTTGAGGATGAACTTCTCCTAAAATTGCTTCATAAACAGATTTCCTTAATGTTTTTGGATCAATTCCAAGAGAAAAGGTTGAATTAGCCTGAGAATCAAAATCAACTAAAAGAACCCTCTTTCCATAAGCAGTTAAAAAAACTGGTAAATTTACCGCAATTGAAGTCTTTCCAACTCCTCCTTTTTGATTTGCTACTGCAATTACTTTAGTCATTGTCTTTATTATATCACTAATATTAGCAACTTGGCAAATCCTCTTTTATTTCTTCTCCGACAAGTGTTGTTTTGTTTGCTCCAATTTTTCTTCCTGGATAAACCATTGTATTAATTCCTGTCCTTACATTGTCTCCAATAATTGTTCCGAACTTATTTCTTTTTGTGTCGACAAGTACTCCCTTAACTAAACTCTTTATAGTTTCCTTATCGTGTCTTAAATTAGCCGTTATAAATCCAGCCCCTAAATTAACATTTGAACCAATAATAGAATCTCCAATGTAAGATAAATGATTGATATTAGTATTTTCCCCAATTAAACTATTTTTAATTTCAACCGAAGCACCGATAGAGCAATTATTAGAAATAACGGTTCCTTTTCTTAAATAAGCATTTGGTCCTATTTTTGAATTATCACCAATATATACTGGTCCTTCAATATAAGTTCCACTTTTAATAATCGTTCCCTTGCCTATATAAACATCTCCTTTTAAGGTAACTCCTTTTTCAACCTTTCCTAATTTTTTAAATTTAAAATCTTTGAAAAGAACTTCTGTCATGTTGAACAAGTCCCAAGGATAAGAAGCAGGAATCCAAAATTCAGCTTCCACAAAATTAAGATTATTTAAATTAATTAATTTTTTAACATAATCTGTAATTTCATACTCTCCTCTTTCTGATTTAAAAATTTCTTCTTCAAAAATAGACTTTGGAAAACAATATAGTCCAATATTAGCTAAATCACTTTTTGGATTTTGTGGTTTTTCTTCTATTCCAATAACTTTGTTTTCAGAGATAGAAACGATTCCAAAACTGCTAGGATTAGAAACTTTTTTTACCGCAATGGCTGGACATTTTTCGACTAATTTTTGAATATCTTTTTTATGATAAAGATCGTCCCCATTCATGATAATAATTTTATCTTCATTAATTTCTAAAGAAGCTATTTTAGCTGAGTTCCCAGTACCAACAATTTCTTCATCAAAAACATATCTTATTTTTATTCCTTGATATTCTTCGCCAAGTTTTTCTTTTATTTTATCTCCTAAATATCCAATAACAATAAAAACTTCATCAACTATTCCTTTTAAGTTTTCAAGGTTGTGCTCTAAAATAGATTTTTCAAGTATTTTTGTCAGTGGTTTTGGAGTGGTTTTTGATAACGGCAAAAACCTTATTCCATTACCAGATGCTAGTATTACCGCTTTCATATTATTTCCATTAATTTATTAATAATATTTTTCGAATCATAATCTAATCCAATATGCTTATTATCATTATAAACATCAAAATCAATTAAATCAATTCCTTTTTTGCTAGTGTTAAAAAAAATATAATCTAAATCTCTTCCTAAATATTTTTCAATTTCTGCTTCAAAATCAGAAACTTTAAAATTATCAGTTTCTCCTTTTTTGTTCTCCTGATTACAAATATAAATAACCTTTGCTTTTGTTTTTTGAAAAGCTTCTTTAATTCCAGAGACAAGAAGTATTTGAATGAGTGAAGAATACAAATCTCCTGGACCAATAGTTACAAAATCAGCCTCTATAATTTTTTCATAAGCTTCTTTGTAAATAAAAGCTTCTTTGTCTAAAAAAACTTTTTTAATTTTAGAGTTGTGTTTGGGAATATCTATATTTGTTTCTCCTTTTATTATTTCTCCACTTTCAAGTTCCGCACATAAATTAACATTATCAAATGTAGCGGGAAAAACTTTAAACCTTGTTCTAAAATATTTATTTAAAGCAGACACCTTGTCTTTCTCTTTAAGCAAAATGACCGTCATAATTAAATTTCCTAAATTGTGTCCTTTTAGAAAACCTTTTTCAAACCTATAATCAAAAATTTCTTTATTCTCTATTTCAGATAATTCAAGAAGGGCTCTTCTCATATCTCCAACAGCAATAATGCCATACTCTTCTCTTAATTTTCCTGAAGATCCGCCAGAATCTAAAACAGCAGAAATAACGGAAAGATCTACTCCCTTATTTTTTAAATCTTTTAAAACTGCTTTTGGCATGGCATTCCCTCCGCCAAGACAAACTATTTTTTTCATATTAAATCTTCTAAAACTTCTTCTACGGTTTCTTCTTTTTTAGCAATCAAAACTCTTTCAAAATATGGTGCTTTATCTATCTTATAAAAAACCCCTAAAGGTATTTTTCCTTCTCCTTCGTAATTCCATTCTCTTATTTTCTTTAAAGCTTCTTCTCTTTCTGTTAAATTATTTTCTTCTATTGTGTAAGTATTTTTGTTGTAAAAATCTGTTACGTTAAAAAAAGAAACACAAGGTTCAATTACTTCTATAATAGAAAAACCTTTATGGTCCATTGCTTTTTTAATAGTTTCTTCAAGGTGTTTAATGTTTCCGCTGTAACTTCTTGCAATGAAAGTTGCGTTTGAAGCAAGCATTAATTCAAGTGGGTTAATCGGACTTTCTGGCGCTCCCATTGGCGTTGATCTTCCTTTAAAATTATCTTCTGAGGCGGCAGTAAATTGACCCGTAGTTAAAGCAAACAATCTATTGTTATGCAAAATAACGGTAATGTCAGTGTTTCTTTTAGCAGCATGAATCAAGTGACTAATCCCTTCATTTAAAGAATCTCCGTCTCCTGTAAAAGCCACTACTTTCAATTCTGGATTTGCTAATTTTATTCCTTCGGCTGCAGGAATAGATCTTCCATGAAGAGAATAAAAAGAACTAAGATTAAGATAATCTACTATTTTAGCATGGCAACCAATACCAGAAGTCAAAACAATTTTGTTTAAATCTTCATTTTCTATTGCTCTTTTAAAAGCAACTAAAATTCCAAAATTGCCACAAAAAGGACACCATGTATTTTTGTAATTTGTATCTAGTTTGTTCATATAATTTCTTTTAATAAATCTTCTATTTCTTGTTTTTGAAAAACTCTTGAAGAATATTTTAAAATAAGTTCATTCGCTTCTATGCCATTTTTAGCTAAAAGCGAAGAGAGTTGTCCTAAAGCATTTTGCTCTACACAAATTATTTGTTCTGCGTTTTCAATTTCTTCTAAAACTTGTAATTCTGGGAAAGGTTCTAAAACAACAAGTTGAATAACTTTCAAATCAAACTTTTCTGCGACTTCAACTACTGGACCAGTACTTGAACCAAAAGTAAATAAAACATTTTTAGAATCTTTTTTTCCATAAACATTAATTGCGTTTTCCATATTATCAACTTCTTCTTGCATTGCCTCAAACTTTCTTAGTCTTTTCTCTTGCATTAAAACAATTTCTTCTTCTGATTCTTCGGCAGTTAAACCAAACTCATCGTGTTCATAACTAGTCGCTTTAACAATGGCTTCTTTCCCCGGAAAAGCTAATGGAGAAATTCCATTTTCCGAAAATTCATATCTTTTGTAATCTTCTCCTTTGCCGGAAAGAAGGGCTTCTTCTTTTGAAACATCTTCCTTAATTTCTAAATTAAAAGTACTTTCAGAAATTTCTTTATCAATTAAAAGAACTGCTGGAGTTTGATATTTAAAAGCAAGGTTAAGTATTTTTCCTCCCCAGTAATAACACTCATCAGCATTACTTGGAGCGATAGTGAATTTGACTATGTCTCCGTGTCCTGCGTTTAAAACAAAATTAAGATCTGATTGTCCAGAATATGTTGGAACTCCTGTGGCTGGACCAGACCTTTGACTATTAACAATCACCACTGGAGTTTCAGAAATGGTAGCTAAACTAATTCCTTCTGTCATTAAGGCAAAACCTCCTCCAGAAGTTCCGACCATAGATCTTTTTCCAGCGTAGGCTGAACCTATTGCCGCAATAATAACGGAGATTTCATTTTCGAGTTGGATTGTTTCTACACCTAATTTTCGCTCTGCTAAAAAGTGTAAAATGGAAGTTGCGGGAGTCATTGGATAAGCATAATACATTTCAAGTCCAGCTTTTACTGCTCCTAAAGCCAAAGCTTCATTTCCTGTTATTAAAGGAAGCGGTTTGTTTTCTAGTTTTTCTATTTTAATTTTTTCTTCTACTTCCCCATAAACTCTTTCTGCTATTTTTAAATTAATGTCTAATCCTTTTTTAAATTCTTTTTCAAAAACATTCTTAAGCAAAGAAAAATCAATGCCAACCATTTTTGCAAAAGCACTAATAATTGCTGTATTAGCCATAATCGGAGAACCTCCTTCTTCTTTTGCAATAGTTTCAATATTTATTCCGATTCCTTTCTCTGATTTAATTTTATCTGCATTAAAAATAATAAACTTATCGTCTTTAATTTCTTTCAAGTGTCTTTTTAATGTTTCTTCGTCTAGTGCTAAAAGAAAATTAACTTCTTCCTCTTGAGACAATACTTTTTTAAAAGAAGCTCTAACTTTAGAAAAAGAATGCCCTCCTTTAATTAAAGATTGATAATCATCGTAAATAAAAATTCTATAACCTAAATTATTAAGAATTTTAGCTATAACAAGACCAGCTTTTCTAGATCCTTGCCCAGCTTGTCCTCCTACTAAAATCGTAAAGTCTTTCATTTTTTTTAAATATTACTTATCTTAACTCTATTGTAATTAGAATAGATTAAAAAAGCAACCTATTCTTTTCCGTGTTCAACATAGTTCCCATCCATTTTCTTGTAAAGCATTTTTTTCAATCCTGTCCACCAATCCGTAAATCTTGTTTCTTTCATTTCTTTAATAACCTCTTTCGCGGAATCAGTCTCTAAAGCTTTTTCGACATTTAAGACCCAGTCCATAGCTAAAGTGTTTCCTAGATCGTAATGCTCTTTCGCAGAAAAAGCCGCTTCGAGCCAATCAGCGTCTTTAGCAATAATTCCTTCTACCGTAGTTCTATTTTCAAATTCATCATAATATTTTAGAAGAGAGTCTTCCATTTTTCTAGGAAGTCTTTCAGCCTGTTCTTTAAAAGCTAATCTTTCCGCCTCGGAACTGTCAATATATCTTGAAGCCACTTTATGTAAATCACCAACTCTCACCTCACCATTATCATGAAAAATTAACATACTCGCTACTTTTTCAGGACTAATATCTGTCCCATGCTTTTCATTTTCAAGAATGGTTAAAATATATCCAATTTGAGATGCTCTTAAGGCGTGCTCTGCCACGGAACCCAAAGCGTCAACTCCAATTAATTTAAAACCATTATGTTTTTCTCTTTTTAGTACTCCAATTTCAAAAATATAATTTACTATTTTTTTCATATTTTTAATCCCAAGTTTGTCTTCCATCTCCATAAATATCAATTTTAACTCCTAAAAATTTAGGTAAAGAATTAAAATTAACATCTAAAAAGGCTTTTGCTCTAGCTAAGAACTCCCTTATATTATTTTTATCTTCTGTTATATATTTATGCAGATCAGAGCTAAAGCCTTGAGCATCAAGTCCTAGACTATGAGCAATGTATAAAGCTCTTCCTAAATGAAAATTCTGAGAAACAATTATCACCTCGCTTATTCCAAAAACTTCTTTAGCTCTATATAGACTGTCGTAAGTATCAAAACCAGCATGATCTAAAAAAATATCTTCCTCTTTTACATTGTTTTCTAAAAGATATTGTTTTGCTAAATTAACTTCATCGTATTCTTCTGTCCCATGATCTCCACTTATTAAAATCTTTTCTATCTTTTTATTTTTGTAAAGCTTTAATGCTGAATCCAGTCTATCTTTAAAAATATCACTGATTCTATTATTTTTTGTACTCGCTCCTAGAACTAATCCCGCATTAGTTTCTTTAAGGCTATCAATCTCTTTAATTTCTTTTTCAAAACTTACTATCATTAAATTAATACTAATTAGAATAAGAAGTATTAAAGAAGTAAAATACAAAATATATTTAAACATTTTATTCAACGGTTACACTTTTAGCTAAATTCCTAGGCTTATCAATGTCTTTACCTAAAGCTAAAGCAAAAAAGTAAGCAAATAAGTGAAGTGGCATTGCAGACAAGAGTGGCGTTAAACACTCTAATGTTTCAGGAATATAAATTACGTCATCCGCGATCTCTTTGATCTTTTTATCTCCCCTTGTGGCAATAGCGATAACCTTTCCTTTTCTAGCTTTAACTTCTTCAATATTAGAAAGCATTTTATCATAAACAGAATCTTTAGGACAAATAGCAATTGTTGGACAATTTTCATCAATTAAAGCAAGTGGTCCATGCTTAAGCTCTCCCCCTGTTACTCCTTCTGCGTGAACGTAAGAAATTTCTTTCAACTTCAAAGCTCCTTCCATAGCAATTGGATAATTAAACTTTCTTCCGATAAAAAAGAAGTTTTTGTATTGAGAATATTTCTCTGCAATTTTTTTAATTTCTTCTGCTTCGCTTAAAACAATTTCTCCTTTTTTAGAAATATTTTTTAACTCCGTAATAATTTCTTTTGCTTTTCCTTCTTCTAACCCTCTTTGTCTTCCTAAAAATAAGGCGATCATCAAAAGAACTGTTATTTGTCCAATAAAAGCTTTTGTAGAAGCGACTGCAATTTCTGGCCCACATCTTGTATAAACCCCACCCTCAGTTTCTCTTGTTTGAGTTGAACCAATAACATTAGTTACTCCTAAACTTAAAACTTTAGCTTCTTTCATTTTTTTAAGACAAGCTAAATTATCTGCCGTTTCTCCTGACTGAGAAACAAAAATAGCGGTTTGATTGGGATTAAGCCTTACATCTCTATAACGAATTTCAGAACCCATGTGAGCCTCTGCATCAACCATCCCAATTTCTTCCATTAAATATTCTCCTACCTTACTAGCGTAATATCCTGTACCGCAACCAATTAAATAAATTTTGTCCGTTTTTTTAAGTCTTTCTTTTGGAAGTTCAAGTCCTCCTAACTTTACATTATCTTCAAGAAGTCTCCCTTGAATTGCGCTCTCAATAACTTTTGGCTCTTCCATTATTTCTTTAAGCATAAAATGCTCATAAACTCCCTTGTCTACTGCATCACTTTCCCAATCAATTGTTTCTATTTTTTTATCTTTTGAAATTGTGTAACCATCTTCTTTTAGAATAGCAATTTCGTTATCATCTAAAGTAACGATTTGTTTTGTGTAGTTAATAACCGCTGAAGGATCTGAGGCTACAATATAGCCGTCGTCAGTTATTCCTAAAATAATAGGAGAAGATAATTTAGCTACTACTATTTTGCCCTTGTCTTTAGGAGAAATAACCGCAATACCGTAACTTCCAATAATTCTTTTTAAAGCTTTTTTAGTCGCGTCTTCTAAGTTCCCCTTAAACTCTTCTGAAATTAAGTGAGCAATAACTTCCGTGTCTGTGTCAGAGCTAAAAATATGTCCCTTTAAAGTAAGCTCCTCTTTGAGCTCTTTGTAATTTTCAATAATTCCGTTGTGAACAACATAGAATTGATTGTATTCTTGAGGATGAGCGTTCTTTTCAGAAACACCGCCTGTTGTTGCCCAACGGCTGTGTCCAATAGAGATAAATCCTTCACAACCATTTTCAGAACTTTCTTCTGAAATCCTTCCAACTTTTCTTTTCAAAAAAACATCATCTCCGTTTAAAACACAAATACCATAAGAGTCATAACCTCTGTATTCCATTTTTTTTAATCCGTTAATAATGATCGGATAAGCTTGTTTTTTACCAATGTAACCAATAATTCCACACATAAAATTAAATTACAATACTAATTAACTTTGGAGGAATAAAAATTAATTTCTTAATTTCTTTTTCATTAATCCAATTTTTGACCTTTTCGCTTTTTAAAGCAATTTTTTCTAATTCTTCTTTTGATAATTTAGAATCAACCTCTATTTTATCTCTAACCTTTCCATTAATTTGAACCACTAATTCCATAACCTCTTTAACGGTTAATTCATCATCATATGAAGGCCAAGCCTCTTCGTGAAGATATCCTTCTTCCTTAATTAAACTCCATAATTCTTGAGTCATATGAGGAGCAAAAGGATTAAATAATCTAAGAATATTTTTAACTGTTTTTAAAGAAACTTCCTCCTTTCTTTTTTCTGCAAAATTTAAAAATTCCATAAAAGAGGAAATAGCGGTATTGAATTTCATTTCTTCTAAGTCTAAAGAAACTTTTTTAATTAAAATATTTTCTTCTCTAATAATCTCTTTTGATGATTCTTGATTATCTTTAGAAAAAAGACATAAATCCCATAATCTATTTAAAAACCTAGAAACCCCATTCACTCCTTTCATATTAAAAGCAATCGCATCAAAGAATGGCCCCATAAACATTTCATAAACCCTTAAGGTGTCTACCCC
>JAQVLU010000010.1 GCA_028703995.1 Minisyncoccota bacterium | reverse complement strand
GATGGAAAGATTTGACAAAAGTTAAATTAGAATCTATATTTCAATTATATGACAAATAAATTGATCAATACTTATTTTTCGTTAATTATAGTGCTTATGCTTTTAGCAGGAGCTTTTCTTTTTCCAAAGGTAACTAACCAAGGAATTGATTTTATTAATGATAAAATACATACTCAAATATCTCATTTAAGCGAAAAAGACTTTAATTTAGGGCTTGATTTAAAAGGAGGGGTTCACTTAGAATACGAAGCTGATTTAAAAGATGTTAGTGAAGAAAATCGTTCTACTTCTATGAATGGACTCCGAGATGTTATTGAAAGAAGAGTAAACATTTACGGAGTAACTGAACCATTAGTTCAAATATATGGAGAAGATAGGATTGTAGTTGAACTTCCAGGAGTAGAAAGCATTGAAGATGCTATTTCTTGGATTGGAGAAACTCCACTTTTAGAATTTTTAGAAGAAAGATCAGAAGCCGAGATTGAAGAGATTAAGGCAATGTGGACTCAAATAGAAGGAAAGACATTTGAAGAAATTCAAGCGATTGAGGGTTGGGAGAAAGCTTTTGAAAATCCATATGTTAAAACAGAATTAACTGGAAAGTATTTAGAAAAAGCAGTTTTAGCTTTTGATCAAACAACTTCTCAACCTATTATTGAACTTGAATTTGATTCAGAGGGAGCAAAACTATTTGAAGCAATTACAGAAAGAAATGTTGGTAAAACTTTAGCTATTTATTTAGATGGAAGTCCAATTATTGGAGATTTTTATGCGCCAAGAGTAGACGAGAAGATTGGCGGAGGAAAGGCAGTTATTCAAGGAGATTCTAGTTTAGAAGAAGCAAGAACAATTGTTCAAAGATTAAATCAAGGAGCGCTTCCAGTTCCATTATCAACTCCTATTGTTCAACAAAAAGTTGGACCAACCTTAGGTCAGATTTCGCTTGATAACGCAGTTTCTGCGGGAGTTGTTGGATGTATTGCAATAGCTTTGTTCTTAATTCTATTTTACAAACTTCCAGGAGTTTTAGCCTCTATCGCTCTTTTAGCCTATATCTTAATCTTGTTTTTAATCATTAAAGTTACTGGAGCAACTTTAACTCTTGCTGGAATAGGGGGAATTATTTTATCTATAGGAATGGCGGTTGATGGTAATATTTTGATTTTCTCAAGAATGAAAGAAGAGATCAAAAACGGAAGTGATATTTATTCAGCAATAGAAAAAGGAGTTAGTAGAGCTTGGCCTTCTATTAGAGACGGAAACATGACTACTTTGATTGTAGCTTTGATTCTATACATCTTAGGAACAAGTTTTGTAAAAGCTTTTGCTTTCACATTAATTATTGGTATTTTAGTCAGTTTATTCACTTCAATGGTGGCAACAAGAGTTTTCCTTTTGTTCTTTGCAAGAGGATTTATGGCTAAATTAAAATGGCCTTGGTTATAAAAATATGATTGATTTTATTAAATATTCAAAAATTTATTTCGTTATCGCAATCTTGATTACTTTAGCTAGTATTATTTCACTTTTCTATTTTGGTTTGAATTTAGGAATGGATTTTAAAGGAGGAACTTCAATAAAAGTAGAATATGAAGCAAAAGCCCCTGCGATTGAAAGTGTTAAAAACAATTTAAAAGTTGAAAATTATCAAATTCAAAACTTAGGGGAAAAAGGTTTCATTTTAAAGATCAACACTAAAGATATATCTGCAAGCGAGTTTAGTGCTATCGTGAAAGACATGGAATTAGAAGGAACTAAGATCATTGATTCAGAACTAGAGACAATTAGCCCTGTTGTTGGAGCAGAACTTAAACAAAAGACCATTGTCGTTGTTGTTTGTGCCTTAATAGCAATGCTTTTATACATCGCTTTTGCTTTCAGAAAGGTTTCTAAGCCAGTTTCTTCTTTTCAATACGGAATTGTTTCAACATTAATGTTATTTCACGATGTTTTAATTCCACTCGGACTACTTGCGTTTTTAGGAGCCTACTACGGAGTTCAATTTACAATTCCAATCGTAACCGCTATTTTAGCCATTATTGGTTATTCTATTAACAATAACGTGGTTGTGTTTGATAGAATTAGAGAGAATTTACATTTAAATAGAAAAATAGGGTACAGGGAAGTTGTTAACATTAGCTTAAATCAAATTTATGTAAGATGTATTCAAACATCTTTAACAACATTATTCGTTTTAATTGCTCTTTACTTCTATTTTATAGGAGAAGAAGACATACAATTCTTTTCTCTAGCAGCTTCCGTGGGAATCATCGCTGGAGCATTTTCATCAATATTTTTAGCGTCACCGATACTAGCTAAATGGGTAGAAAGAAAAGAGGTTTAAAGCCTCTTTTTTATTTGACATTATCTATTAAAAGTGTTATAAATTAAATATGAAATTCGACTACAAAAAAGTCACTGAAGATTTTTTAAGTGTTTTATCTGAAAGATCAAGAAAGATTATTTCTAGGAGATTTGCTTTTTCAAAAAAGAGAGTAGAGACTTTAGAAAAAATTGGTTCTGATTACAAAATTACGAGAGAAAGAGTGAGACAGATTGAGTCAGATGGAATCAAAAAAATTAAAAAAAATATCAATGGTTTTAAAACTAAAAAAGAATTTGAACAAATTAGTGATTTTGTTATTGCCGAACTTGAAAAGAATGGAGGGATTAAAAGAGAGTCTTTACTTTTAGAAAGTTTAGGAAAAGAAGAAGACAAGAACTACATCACTTTTTTACTTCACTTAATTCCTTCTTGTGAAAGATTTAAGGAAGACAGTGCTACTCATTCGTTATGGACTCTTGATAAGAGTAAGATTGCGGAAGCAAAGGAAATAAGTCAAAAGGTCATTAAAGTCTTCAAAGAAAACAAAGTTCCTTTAACTGTTTCTAAAATAGCTGAACTTATTGAATTTAAAGAAACTTTAGAAGGCTTAAAAGCAATTATGGAAACTTCAAAAAAAATAGACAGAACTCTTGATAAAAAGAAGTTTGGTCTTATTTTTTGGGCAGAAGTTAATCCAAGAACAGTAAGAGACAAAATATATTTTATTTTAAAACATAATAAAAAACCATTACATTACAAAGATATTTCTCAAAATATTGATGGTTTGAATAAAGAATTAGTAGCTACTTCAGTAAGCAACAAAAAGCTTCATCCTCAAACAATACACAATGAGCTTATTAGAAACGAAAACTTCGTTCTTATCGGAAGGGGTATTTACGCGCTTAAAGAATGGGGGTATAATGGAGGACAGGTGAAGGATGTTATTCTAGAAATTTTAAAAAACAGAAAATCTCCTTTGACCAAACAAGAAGTAATTAGTTTAGTTTCGGAAAAAAGAATGGTAAGAGAATCTACCATCTTGCTTAATCTACAAAACAAGAAAATGTTTTCTAAAGACGATTTAGGAAGATACAAAATCCGAGAAAGTTAAAATAATGGTTAATTTTTTAATAGAAACCTTTCAATTAATTCTCCCTTTTATAGAATTCGGTTTAGCTATAATTTTTTCAATATGGTGGATTTTTTTAATTTACTTTTCTTTTAAGTTACTTCATTTTTCTTATCTTTTATGGAAAAACACGGAATGGATGATGGAAAATGTTCAAAGAAGTTTTTTGGAGATTAAGTTTCCTCGAGAAATGCTTAAACCACTAAGGGTTATGGAAGATGTTTTTTCTGTTATTTGGGGAGCAATGTATGATCCACCAAACAAAAAAGAAGCTTACTTTGAAGGAAAGTTTCTTTTAAGTATGTCTTTAGAAATTGTTAGTTTGGAAGGAGTGCCTCATTTCTATTTAAGAATCCCTAAGGGAGGACGAAGGCTCATAGAGTCAGCTATTTACGCTCAATATCCTAATCTTGAAATCACGGACGCTGATGATTACACAAAATTACTTCCTTACAATTTACCAAACAAAGATTGGGATTTATGGGGTTGTAATTTTATGCCTGTTAAAGAAGATATTTATCCAATAAAGACTTACAAGAAGTTCTTTGAAGGAGGAACAGATTCTCCTTATGAAGAAAAGAGAATGGATCCAATTACTGATTTAATAGAAGCTTTTTCTAGGATTGGTGAAGGGGAACAGCTTTGGTATCAGATTATTGCTTCTTCTGCGGACGACGACGCTAATGATTATGTTAAAAGAGGAAAGGCTTTAGTAAATCAGTTGAGTAAACGTCCTAAACCAAAAACCGAAAAAAATCTTTTTGAAAAAATGATTGATGTTTTTTTAGGCAATGTAGAAGAAGCAAAAAAAGAAGAAAACTTACTTCCTCCGGAAATGTTTTTAACTAGTGGAGAAAGAGAGGTTGTCGCTGCCATTGAAGAGAAAGTTTCTAAATTAGGTTTTAATTGTACACTAAGATCTATTTATGTGGCAAAGAGAGAAAAGTTTTTTTCTCCAAACAAAGTTCTTCCACTTGCTTACATGAATCAATTTGGTTCAAAGAATTTAAACAATTTAGTGCCTTGGAAAAGAACGATTACTAAGATTCAAGCTCCTGATTTTTTGCAAGAGAGAAGATTAAATATTAGAAAGAGAGATTTATTTACAAGATATGTTAATCGAGATTCTGCTTTTACCCCATTTTCTGGAGGGACTTGCTTTCTAAACATAGAAGAGCTTTCTACCCTTTATCACTTCCCAGGCTTAAACGTTGCGCCTACAGCACAACTTGAAAGATTAGAAATTAAGAAGGCGCCACCGCCACCAACATTACCTGTTGAATAAAAACTTATGGAGAATAAAAAAATTACATTTTTTGGACAAACTAATTTCAGAGGAGAGAAAAAAAGATTTGGAATCAGAGATGAGGACAGACTTCGCCATATATACATTATTGGAAAAACGGGTATGGGAAAGACTGAGCTTTTAAAGAACATGATTGTTCAAGACATTTTGAATGGAGAAGGAGTTGGTTTTGTTGATCCTCATGGAGATGCCGCGGAAGAGCTTTTAAACTTTATTCCAGAAGAAAGAAAAAAAGACGTTGTTTACTTTAATCCAGGAGACGTAGATTTTCCAATTGCTTTTAATATCATGGAAAATGTTAATAAGGACCAAAGGCATCTTATTGCTTCTGGGCTTATGGGGGTTTTTAAAAAGATTTGGCCTGATGTTTGGTCAGCAAGAATGGAATACATTCTAAACAACACCATTCTTTCTCTTTTAGAAATTGAAGGCTCTACACTTTTAGGTATTAATAGATTACTTTCAGACGCTGTTTTTAGAGAAAGTATTGTCAATCAATTAAAAGATCCAGTAGTTAAAGCTTTTTGGACACAAGAGTTTTCAAAGTATAGTCAGAAATACGAAGTAGAAGCAACTGCTGCAATTCAAAACAAGATTGGACAATTCATTTCTACTCCTTTGATTAGAAATATTGTTGGACAAGTTAAATCTACAATTGATGTGAGAGACATTATGGATTCTAAAAAGATTTTCATTATGAATCTTTCAAAAGGTAAGATTGGAGAAGACTCTTCAAAACTTTTAGGAGCGCTTTTAATTACAAAGATTCAGCTTGCAGCGATGTCTAGAGTTGACATTAAAGAAGAGGAAAGAAGTCCTTTTTATCTTTATGTTGATGAGTTTCAAAACTTTGCTACCGAATCTTTTGCAACCATTTTATCAGAAGCAAGAAAATATAAATTGTCCTTAACTTTAGCTCATCAATACATAGAGCAAATGGACGATACGGTCAGGGGAGCTGTTTTTGGAAATATTGGAACAATGCTACTTTTTAGAATTGGAGCAGAAGACGCAGAAGTTTTGAGAAAGGAATTTTCTCCTGAGTTTACAGAAGAAGATCTTGTTAATTTAGCTAGGCAATCAATTTATGTAAGGCTTATGATAGATGGGATCACTTCTAGACCTTTTTCCGCAGAAACTCTTCCTAAAAGAGAGCCACTTGAGATCGATTTTAGAGAAGAAATCATTAGTCTTTCTCGTGAAAGATACGGAAGAATTAAGGAAGATGTTGATAAGTTTATTGCCGACGCCATTATCACACAAACTAAACCTAAAGAGGTTAAGAAAATGTATGACGCAGAGTGCAATTTATGTGGAAAGACGATTAAAATACCTTTTAAGCCCGAAGAAGGGAGAGATATTTTTTGTAAAACTTGTTTAAAGAAGAAAGAAGAAAGAGAACCTAAAAAAGAAGTTAGTTTAGAGCAAGCTTCAAAAGATTTTGTTCCAGAAGAAAGAAAGGACAAAAGTAGATTAAGCGAGCTCAAAAACCTAATTTTAGGAGCTAAAAAAGATTCAGCCGAAAAAGGCAAAATAGAACCAGGAGAACATATTAAATTTTAAAAAAAGAAAAACCATGAAAAATTTAAGAGATATTAACGTTGATAACAAAAAAGTTTTAGTGAGAGTGGACTTTAATGTTCCCTTGAATCAAGATCTTGAGGTTGAAGATACTTTTCGTATTGAAGCTCATTTAGAAACAATCAAATATTTAAAAGAACATAATGCAAAAATAATTTTAATAAGTCACTTAGGTAGTCCTAAAGGTAAAGAAATTGGATTTTCCTTAAAGCCAGTGGCTAAAAAACTAGAAGAGATTTCTTCTTTTAAAGTTAATTTTATTGAAGAAACCCTTTCTCCTAAGGTGGATCAAGAAATAGATAATCTTAAGGCAGGAGAGATTCTTCTTCTTGAAAATTTAAGATTCTATAAAGAGGAAGAAGAAAACGATAACGAATTTGCTGCTTCGCTTGCAAGACTAGCTGATATTTTTGTAGAAGACGCTTTTTCTGTTTGCCATAGAGCTCATGCTTCTACTTCTGGTATTTGTTCTTTTATAGATTCTTACGCAGGGCTTCTTTTGGAAAAAGAAATCAATGCTTTAGAGGGAGTTAATAGAAATATTAAAAGACCTTTTGTTGCGGTAATTGGAGGAGCAAAGATATTAACTAAAGTTAGCGTAATTAAAAACTTTTTAGATAAGGCAGATGTAATCCTTTTAGGAGGAATGGTAGCAAATACTGTTTTGAAATTCAAAGGTGTTTATGGGGAAATAAAAGAAAAAGAAGTTTTTGAAGCGATCAAAGATATTGATTTTGAAAGTCCTAAAGTCATTGTTCCTATTGATGGAATGATTTCTAAAGATAATTTTTCAAGAGTTGGAGGAATAGACACAATTAAAGATAACGAGGAAATCTCTGATATTGGGCCAGAAACAATTGAGTATTACAAAAAAATCATTAAACAAGCGAAGACAGTTGTTTTTAATGGACCAATGGGAAAGATAGAGAATGAAGTTTTTGCCAAAGGAACTGAAGAAATAGCTCGCATTATTTCTGTTCAAAACAATTACTCGGTTGTTGGAGGAGGCGAAACAGTTGATTTTATTAATAAGAAAAATATGAAAAAAGAGTTCAGTTTTATTTCTAGCGGAGGTGGAGCAATGCTTGAATATATCTCAGGGAAAAAACTTCCAGGAATAGAAGCTCTTAATAAATATCATGAAAATTAGAAACTTAGAGATAGCTACGCTTAGAATCAAAGAAGCGATTAATAACGAAGAGCAGATCTTTATTTACGGAGATTCCGATATGGACGGAGTAACTTCAGTTATTATCTTAGAAGAAGCAATTAACAATTTGTCTTCTTTGTATAGAAAAAAAATACCTAAAATTATTGTGGCTTTTCCAGATAGAAACGAAGAAGGTTATGGTTTGAACGAAGAAGTGCTTGCTTTTTTGAATAAAAAGAAGGGAAAAGGAAAGGCTCTTTTAATTACTCTTGATTGCGGAATAACAAATGTTTTAGAAGTAAAAAAAGCTAAAAAATTAGGCTTTGAGGTGATGATAGTTGATCATCACAAGGTTCTAGAAGATATTCCAGAAGCAGATATTATTGTTGATCCTAAGCATCCTTTAGACGAATCTTTTTTCAAAGAATACGCTAACGCTGGGCTTACTTTCAAATTAGTAGAAGAATTGCTTCAAGATAAAATGTCTTCTTATTTAAAAAGTGATTTTATAGAACTAGTAATGCTTGCGACTATTGCTGATATGATGGCTGAGGAAGAAGAAAACCAAAAATGGATTTATGAAGGCTTGGCTAACTTAGAAAAAACACAAAGGCCAGCTATTTTAGCTTCTATAGCGGTGCTTGACCCAGCTTCTTCAAAAAGAGAACTAGTAGGCAAGATTATTTCTATTTTTAATACAATTAAAATGGAAGATCATAAAATCATTACTTACGATTTTATGAAATGTAATGATTTAGAGAAAGCAAAAGAAATTGCAAGAGAGCTTCTTTTAGATACCGAAGAAAGACAAGCAGAAATTAGAGCTTTAACAGAAAACTTAAAAGAAGAATTAAAATCTAGTCAATTAAATATTATTTTTGAAGGATCAAAAAACTACCGCCCAGATTATTTAGGAGCAGTAGCCTCAAGATTAGTTGGTTATTTCAATAAGCCAGTTTTTCTTTATTCTCAAAAAGAAGAGATTAGTCGAGGAACGGTTAGAGTGCCAAAGGGAATGGACGCAGTAAAAGCAATGACTTTTTCAAAAGATATTCTTTTAATGTATGGGGGACATGCTCCTGCCGCTGGATTTACTATTGCTAACGATAAATTAGAAGAATTCAAAGAAAGACTGATCAAATATTTTATATAAAAAAAGAGTGAGCAATAAAATTGTTCACCGTTTTAGAATACAAGTGTGTCGTTATTATTTGCAACAACTTGTATGCCATTGTCTCTTTTTTCTTTTTCTTCCTTTCGAAGGCGTTTTTCTGTTTCAACGTTTTCGCAAGGTTTAGCAAGACCATAGCTTCCATCAATTACAAGGTTCATCATACTGAAATTATATTAACACAAAATGTATATTTTGTCAATAGAAAAACCTGCTTTTGGCAGGTTTTATAGCTAAGCAAATCTATAAGCCGAATTCTGTTTAGGTGATCATCTATCTGAGACTTAAATTGCTTTAAGCCTTAAGCGAACTACTTTTTCCTTTGCAAGCAAAGGTTTGTTCTTGCTCTTAAGTAAGGATTTAGCCGTTTCACCTTAAATATTACTATTTAAGCTTATCCTGTTTAGGATATTTTCTTTCTTTCGAAAGAAAACGTCTCTGCTCGCACCTCTATCCTTGCGGACGACGGGAGTTACCCGCTACCTTTTTAGACTCAATAAAGAGAATAAGAGTTCGGACTTTCCTCTTTAATAATAAAGCGATCACTCAATTTACTTAGCAGTTAGTCTATATCAATCAATTGAAAAATTGTCAAATTATTGTATAATCTAAATATGAGTTTTAAAAACTTCTTAAAGTCAGAGCAAAAGACGATAGGAAAAGCAACGGCAGTAATTGCTGTTTTTATAGTTCTTTCAAGGATTTTAGGACTTGTAAGAGACAGACTTCTCGCTTCTACTTTTGGTCCGTCAGTAGAACTTGATATTTATTTCGCTTCTTTTAAAATACCAGATTTGATTTATAGTGTTGTTTTAGCTGGGGGAGTTTTAGTTTCTTTATTGCCTTTATTCTCAGACTATTTTAAAAAGAATAAAGAAGATGGCTTTAGATTAATTAATTCTATAATTAATGCTTTTTTAGTCATTTTAATCTTAATTTCTTTTGTCTTTTTCCTTTTTACTCCGCAAATAGTAACCTTTATTCTGCCAGGGCTAGATATGAATTATTTAAATCAGGCCGTTAATTCAATGAGAATGATTTTTTTGGCGGTTTTCTTTTTTGGATTGTCTTCAATATTTTCAACTGTTTTAAATTATTTTAATCGTTTTGTGGCTTATTCTATTGCCCCTATTTTTTACAACCTTTCTATTATTTTAGGAATTGTTTTTTTAGCCCCAAGTCTTGGGAACATGGGTCCAGCGATTGGAGTTCTTGTTGGATCTTTCCTCCATTTTTTAGTTCAATTTATGGGAAGTTTAAGTTATGGGTATAAATACAAGTTTGATTTTTATTTCAAAGATATTCTTTCTTTTTTTAAGCTTCTTTTTCCGAGAATTATTTCTGCGTCTGCGAGTCAAGTTAATCTTTTAGTGATTACAGCATTAGCTTCTACAATTTCTGTTGGAGCGATTTCCTTTTTTAGTCTAGCGGACAACCTTAGATTTTTACCCTTAGGACTTATTGGAATCTCTTACGCAACGGCTATTTTTCCGCATTTATCAAAGTCTGTTGTTGAAAAAGATACTACTCTTTTTAAAAAGAATTTAAAAAAAGTTTTTCAAGACATATTGTATTTAGCAATACCTGTAAGTATTTTAACTTTCTTAATGAGAGACTTAATCGTGAGCATAATTTTAAAAACAGGAGAGTTTTCAACTTACGCTGTTTCAGCAACAGCAGCTTGTCTTGGAATTTTTGCTTTAAGTTTAGTTTTCCAGTGTTTAGAGCCAACTATCTTAAGAGCCTTTTTTAGCCTGAAAGACGCTAAAACGCCCGCCATTATTTCTATTTTTTTCTTAATCATTAATTTTATTTTATCTTTTTCTTTTATAGAAATGATTAGGAACAATACCTCTTTTAATAACTTTATCTCTGATTTATTTAATTTGGGAAATTCTGATTGCCCACTTCTTATAGGATTAGTCTTAGCTTATAACATTAGTTTAATTGTAGATTTCTTTTTATTAGCTTTCTTTTTAAAAAGAAAAATCGGATCTTTTGATTTAAAAGAGTTCTTTAATTATGTGTTGAAGCTTCTTGCTTCTTGTTTGCCTTTGATTGCGATAGCTTTAGTAATAATGAACTTTTTCAAGGTTGAAACTTTATTTCCAAGCTTGATTGAGTTTACTATTATTACTCTAACTTCCTTTTTAATTTACTTTCTTTTTACCTTACTTTTTAAAGTAGAGGGGGCAGAAACTATTAAAAATAAATTGACAAAAATTTTAAATAAGGGTAATTAAAAACTGGTGCATTATTTTGAAAGATTGTTTGAGTTTGGAAGAAATTAAAGAAATAGGAGAACTTTTTAGACAAGGGGAGGCAGAATTTTCTAAATTCAAATTTTATTTTGAAAACGGAAATTCTCTATCTGATTTCTATATTGAAAGATTTTCTTCTATCGTTGAGAAGATTGGCAATCATTTAAAAAAACACAACAAGGAATAAACCTTGTTTTTTTATTGACAGATACTCTAAAAAGTATTATAAAATCAGAAGTGATAAAAAATGGAACCAGAAGTTTTTACAATCAGAGAAGGACTCACTTCGGAAGGAGCATTTTTCCATGCTTTTGAAAAGTTAGACCCAAAGGAACAAGATTTTCTAAAGAAGCGTTTGCGAGAATTAGGAACGAGTGTTGATATTTATCAAAACATGCAAATTGAAGGAAATGAAGCGAAGATTAAGCTTTTAAGGGAACAGTTTGCACATGAGTTCCGTGAATTGGTTTTAAGGTTTTTAGTTGGTGATCTTTTGTAAGACACCCTTTTTTTATAGCAAGGTTAAACCTTGTTTTTTGTTAATAAAATGATAGTATAGAAATATGATTAAAAACTTTGTTATCATCAGTCACATAGATCATGGCAAGTCTACACTTGCAGATAGACTTCTTGAAATTACAGGTACGGTTGAAAAAGGGAAAAATTTACCCCAGTTTTTAGATAGCATGGACCTTGAAAGAGAAAAGGGGATTACAATTAAAATGAAGCCCGTAAGAATGGAATATCAAGGAAATATTTTAAATTTAATTGATACTCCTGGACACATTGATTTTAACTACGAAGTTTCTAGAAGTTTAGCAGCGGTTTCTGGAGCTATACTACTTGTTGACGCGACTAAAGGGGTTCAAGCGCAAACAATTTCTAATTTAGAATTAGCTAAAAAAGAAGGTTTGGTCATTATTCCTGCAGTAAACAAAATTGATTCGCCAATAGCAGACGAAGAAGGAGTAAAAAAAGAAATTGCTAATATTTTAAATATTGATCCAGATTCTGTTTTAGGTATTTCTGCTAAAACAGGGGAGAATGTAGAAGAACTCTTGAGAAGAGTTGTTGAAAGAGTTCCGTCTACAGAAGAAGAAATAGAGAAACCTTTAAGAGCTTTAATTTTTGATTCAATGTATGATTCCTTTTTAGGAATTGTAGCTTATGTTAAAGTAATTGAAGGAAGTATTAAACCCTTTGAAAAAATCTATTTTATTAATTCTAGATCGTCAAGCACTGCTAAAGATGTTGGTATTTTTAAACCACAAATGAAGAAGAAAGAAGAACTTAAGGCTGGGGAGATTGGATATATTGCAACAGGAATTAAAGATCCTGAAAAAGTACATATTGGAGATACAATAACAAAACAAGGTCTTAATGTTGAGCCATTAGGAGGATATAGTCCAGCGAATTCAAAGATTTTTGTTTCACTGTACCCTGAGGATCAAACAGAGTTTGAAGTTTTGAAAGAAGGACTTCAAAAATTAAAATTAAATGATTCTTCACTTTTCTTTCAACCTCAAACTTATCAAATTTTGGGAAGAGGGTTTTTGTGTGGATTTTTAGGTAATTTGCACGCTGAAATTACAATTGAAAGACTGAAAAGAGAATACGGACTAGACCTTGTTATCGGTGCCCCTCAAGTTAAATACAAAGGAATTACGGGAAAAGGTGAAGAAGTTGACATTATGAATCCTGCTGTTTGGCAAGATAATTTCACAGAACTTCTAGAACCTTGGGTAGATTTGAAAGTCATTATCGGAGAAAAGTATTTAGGAAATGTTTTCGATCTTTTTAACGCTTCAGATGGTCACCATATTGATTCTAAACCTTTTGGAGTAGGAAGATATATGATTGAGTACGAAGTTCCTATGAGAGAGATTATTGGAACCTTTTATGATAATCTTTTAAGCGTGACTCAAGGGTATGCTTCTATGACTTATTTAGAAATAGGGTATTTGCCAGCTGATTTAGTTAAATTAGATATTTTAATTAATGGAGAAATGGAAGAAGCTTTTTCAAAAATTGTTCCTAGAACAAAATCAGTTGAAGAAGCAAGAAAACTAACTAAAAAATTAAAAGAAGTTCTACCAGTTCAACTATTTAATCTTGCGATTCAAGGAAAGGTTGGAGGGAAGATAATTGCTAGAGAAACTTTATCTGCTAGAAGAAAAGATGTTTTAGCTCCACTTTATGGGGGAGATGTGAC
>JAQVLU010000009.1 GCA_028703995.1 Minisyncoccota bacterium | reverse complement strand
CTTTGTCCTTTAATATCATTTAAAATTAAAATCTCGCTAATATTAGAATAAGTTTGTGCTCCTACTTTTAGATTGAAAGCATTCTCTCCTTCGGCGATTGAAAACTCTTTTGTTAGAGTGTTTGGAACAAAAGATCTATTTTCCTCTTTTAAAAGAAGCTTCTTTTCTACATAGTTATCAATGTCTGATTTTCTAAAAATTAAAACTTTTGTTGTTATTGTAGCTTGTATTTTAAAGTTATCAACTTTATCCCCCTTGCTTCCAAGAATAATAAACTTGGTAAAAGTTTGTTCAAAGTCTTCATCAAAATAAAGATAAGTTCCCACGGCTTCTAAATTAGAAATCAAAGATTGTTTTGCTTGCTCCAAATACTTTTCTTTAAATAAGTCTTCTGCTAAAGCAACGTCTTTTTCAGTAATAACTTTTTGTTCTGAAATTGAACCTCCTTCTATCTTTTGTCCATTTTTAAGCTCTCCGAAAATAGTTGTATAATATTCTGTGCTCTGAAGTCCTGGGATAGAAAAAGTCCCTGAAGCAATATTGTATTTATCCCCTGCTTCATCAGCAATAACCGCGACATCAATACAATCTTTAGCTGGAACTATAAAAGCAGAAACTGCTTTATAAGTTAAGGTACCCTCTGCTGATAAGAATCTAGTGTTTTTGCGAATCTTAAGACCACTACCTGAGAACTCTCCACAAACAGTAATTGTTCCTTCTGCTTTAGTCGCTGTCTCATCATACCCAGTAGCCTCATAAGTGTCTTCAAAGTTTAATTTCTCGTCAAAATATTCTCCAGGAATAACATTTTCTTCTAAATCAATTTCTGCCTCTCCTGCCTTAATGTAAACAACTTCTTCGAAGCTAACATCTCTAGTCTCTGGATAAATAACAACTGTTCCCTTACCTTCAACAAAAATAGCAATCATAAATCCAACAATTAAAACAGAAGCGAAAGCAATTAAAATTTTAGATAATTTACCCTTCTTCTCCGTTTTTTCATTTTTAATAATTTTTACATTATTAGTCTTGCTTGTATTTGGTGGAATGATATCAATAATTTTTGTCATAATTTAATAAATTAACACTGCTTTTATTCTTCTAATATTAGCTCCCGAGCTAGATTCTTTTATAATTTTAAACTTACCTAGTTCACTAGACGAAGTAATGTGAGGGCCTGCACAGATTTCCTTTGAATATACTTCACCATTATTTCCCATAACCGTATAAACATTGACGCTTTCTGGATATTTTTCCTTGAAAAAAGCTAAGGCGCCACAAGATAAAGCCTCTTTCAAAGACTTGATTTCTTTATTCACTACAAAACCTTTTTCTATTCTTTCGTTAACAAGATTTTCTACTTTTTGCAACTCTTCTTCAGTCATTTTTTTATCGTGAGAAAAATCAAATCTCAATCTTTCAGTATCAATATTTGAACCCATTTGTTTTACATGATCTCCCAAAATCTCACGAAGAGCTTGGTGCATTAAATGAGCTGTTGTGTGAAGTTTTGCTTCTCCTTCTCCAGCATCAATTCCAACTCCACCAAATCTTTTTTCTGCTCCTGCTCTAGAAATCTCTTGATGCTTTTTGAATTCTTCATTAAAACCTTCTTCGTCTATTTTAAGACCCTTCTTTTCTGCCTCTTCTTTGATCATCTCTATTGGAAAACCAAAAGTCTGATAAATAAAGAAAGCGTCATGAGCATTAATTTCTTTTAATTTATCAAATTCTTTAAGTCCACCGATTAAACTCTTTTCAAACTTAGTTTTCTCTGAATTAAAAACTTCTATTATTTTATCACTGTCAAGTTCTCTATAAATTTCTTTATAAAGATCCATAATCACTTTAATTAATTCATTAACCTTATTCAAATCAAGATCAATTATTCTAGCGTATCTAATAATTCTTCTGATAAGTCTTCTCAAGATATATCCTTTATCGCTATTAGAAGGAACGATTCCTTCTGAAATTAAGAAAGAAGAACTTCTTAAGTGATCAGCGATAATCCTATAAGCTACCTTATTTTCTGAATATTTAGAAGAAGAATATTCTTCTATTTTTTTAATCAAATCTTCGAAAAGATCTGTTTCGTAAGAAGAATTTTTACCATTAAGTATTGATAAAAGTCTTTCAAAACCAATTCCTGTATCAATATTAGTTTGTTTTAATTTTTCATAAACACCATCTTTGTTCTTGTAATATTCCATAAAAACAAGATTCCAAATTTCAACAAATCTTTTACAATAATCACAGTTAGGTCCGCAATCCTTACAACCATAAGATTCTCCTCTATCGTAATGAATTTCTGAGCAAGGTCCACATGGTCCTTCATTTGAAACAGGTCCCCAAAAATTATCTTTTGCTGAAAATTCATGTATTCTTTCAAGAGGTACTCCATTTTTTTGCCAAATAGCAATAGCTTCTTCGTCTTTTGAAACAATTTCATTTCCCTCAAAAACAGTAACATGAATTTTTTCTTTATCTAATCCTAATTTATTAACTAAAAAGTCTAAAGCAAATTCAATAGACCCTTCTTTAAAGTATCCGTTTTCATTTTGTCCAACAGACCAATTTCCAAGCATTTCGAAAAATGTGTGATGAGTATCGTCTCCAACTTCTTCTATGTCTCCTGTTCTAAAACATTTTTGACAAGAACATAGATGCCTATTTCCATAATCTTTCAAAACATCTTTTTTGTCAGCTAAATAAAGAGAGAATTGTTGCATTCCGGCAGTGGTAAAAAGTACTGTGTTATCTTCCGGAATAAGAGAAGAAGACGGGATAATTGAGTGTCCTCTTTCTTTAAAATAATCTAAAAATTTTGTTCTTAGTTCTTTTGAGTTCATATACTTATAATATAGCTAATTCTTTTAATTTGGTCAATAAAAAAACACACCCTATTAAAGGTGTGTTCTAAAATAAATCTTATTTTCTCTTCTTTGCTACTCCAGTATTCTCTAATTTCTCTCTTATCATCTTTAAAACTCTACCCGCTTCTTCTTTTCCGCCTAGACCGAAAGCTAGACCAAAAGCAATAACAAAGGTAGCAACCATTCCAATTACGATTGAATCAACAATTGTTGAGGCAACATTTAATTGAGATAAAATAGCTAAAGTGGCTACGATATAGATAACCCATTTTGTTAATGAGCCTAAGAAGTTAGCAGAAGCTACTCCCATTCTATCAATAGTTGCTTTAACAATTTTTTCTAAAATATCAGCTAAAACAATTGCTACAACTAAAATTATGATAGCTACGATTAAATTAGGAATCCACATAATGATTTGTCCTAAAAGAACACTGAATGATGACCATCCAATGATATCAGAAGCAATCATTAAAAAGATAACTACAAAGATCCATTTTGTAATCACTCCTACAAATTGAGAAGGATCAACTTCCATCTCTGCTTTTTTAAAAGCACCTTCCCATCCAGTTCTTTTGAAAATGTTATTGAATCCTAATTTCCTTAAAATTTCAGAAACAAGTTTTCCAATTCCAATTGAAAGAAACCAACCGATAATAAAAACGATTATTGCTGCAAGTAGCATTGGAAAGAAATTAGCAATACTTTCCCATGACTGAGCAAAGGCGTTAGAAGTAGACGATGTAACTTCATTTATCATAATTTTTTTTATTTATTTATTATTATATCTCTATTATACACAAAAAAATAAAATATGTAAACTAGTTTTTAATAATCTCACACTCTCGTCCACAATACTTTTTTGATAAGAAAAGGAAGAATGAAAGAGCAGAGAAAGTAACTATTGGCGCTAAGTAAAATGGGACCTCTTGTCCAAAAGATTCTAAAAGCATAATTAAGCCTAAAAATCCAATAGAATACATCGCTCCATTTTTAAGAAAAGCAAACTTAGAAATAATATCAATTCCTTTTATGGTAATTTCCCTTACAAGTATTGCTCCAATACCATTTCCAATTAAAATAAGAACAATTGAAGTCGTAAAAGCAAAAGCACCAATAACTCCATCAATTGAAAAGGAAGCGTCCAAAGCCTCTAAATAAATGATTTTACTCCAATCGCTTAAATTAGTTTTTCCGGAAACAAGGTTCTTTTCCATTTTTTCAGCTCTTTGCTTAAAGCCATCAGTAATAAAAAAGAAAGAAATACCAATTGCGGCTGCTAAAGCTAAAACTGGATCGGTTTGAATTGATAAATAAACAATTAAAGTTGTGTAAAGAGAAGTTAAAGCATAAAACCAAACCCCTTGTCTTTGAAAAAATCTTTCAAACTTAAATACGCATTTCTTTTCTTCTAAAAACAACCAAGATAAGAAAATTAAAAAAAGATAAGAGCCTCCAGCCAAAAGAAGAATTGGTTTAGATTTTTCTAAAGAATCTGAAACAATTGAATCATTTGAAAAAGGAGCTGTAAAAATTTCAAAAAGACCTAAAGAAGAATTAGCAAGCCAAACAATTAAAAAAGGTAAAATACCTCTCATCACAAAAACTGCAATAAAAAGCCCCCAAGTTAAGAAAAACTTCTTTTGCTTTTCCCCTACTGTTTTTAAAACATTTGCATTAACAACCGCATTATCAACACTACAGACAACCTCAAAAACACACAATCCTAAAATTGTAATAATCTCTTGAATCATATTAATTGAGCTAGTTCGGCTAATCTAAAAGAATAGCCCCATTCGTTGTCATACCAAGACAATATTTGCACTAATTTTCCATTAACTTTGGTCATTTCTGCGTCAACAATTGAAGAATGAGTATTTTTAATAAAATCAGAAGAAACTAAGGGTTTTTTTTCTAATTTTAAAATACTTTTTTCTTTATAATTTTCAAACAAAGCATTTACTTCTTCTTTCGTAGTTTCTTTTTTAAGAAGACAAACTAAATCAACAATAGAAACCGTTGCAGTAGGAACCCTTAAAGCCACTCCATCTAATTTCCCTTCCATTGTAGGAATAACTTTTGAGATTGCTTTAGCAGCACCTGTTGTTGTTGGAACGATGTTAATTGCAGCCGCTCTAGCTCTTCTAAAATCTTTGTTTGTTCCATCAAGCAAATTTTGATTTAAAGTGTAAGAATGAGTTGTTGTTACAAAACCTTTTTCAATCTGAAAAGCGTCTTCTAAAACCTTAACAACTGGAGCTAAACAATTTGTAGTGCAAGACCCCATATCAATAATTTCCTCTCCTTTGTATTTATCAGCGTTAACTCCTAAAATATAAGAAGGAATATCATCTGACTTGGCAGGAGCAGAAATAATAACTTTTTTAGCTCCAGCTAAAAGATGCTTTGAGGCTCCTTCTTTTTTTGTAAAAATACCCGTACATTCTAAAACAACATCTACTTTTAATTCTTTCCAAGGAAGATTTTCTGGTTCTTTTTCATTATAAATTCTTATTTTCTTTCCATTAACAATAATTCCTTCTTTATCAAAACTAACTTCCTTATATTCTCCATAGACAGAATCATATTGAAGAAGATGAGCGAGCATAGCGCTATCAGTCAAATCATTAATAGCTACAACTTCTAAATCCTTAAAATTGTCTAAAATAATTTTAAGACAGTTTCTTCCGATTCTTCCAAAACCATTAATAGCAATTTTTTTTGTCATATTTTTAAATCTAATAATTCTACTAATTTATTTCTATTAAAACCTTGAATCCATTCATCATCAATATTAATCACAGGAACCGTCATCTTTCCTGTTTTTTCTATTAATGTGTTTTGAATTTCTTCATCTTGTGAAGCATCAATCTCTTCAAACTCTACATTATTGTCTTTTAAAAACTTTTTCAATGTAGCACAATAAGGGCAAATTGGTGTTGTATAAACTTTAACTGTCATATATTTAATATTTTATCTAATAATTCTTCTCCTTTTATTATTCCTAAACTTCCTTTTTTAGCTTCTCTTTCTGAAAAAGAAGTTGTGTCATCTTTTCCATTTCCATAAATTAAAAGAGGAACTAAATCAAGTGAATGCTCTTTGAGCTCACAGGGAGTGGAATGATCTCCTGTTACAATAATAAGGGTTTCTTTTAATTTTAGCAAATTTTTAAAATAAACATCTATTTTTTCAATAAACTTCTTTTTGTCTTCGTATCTTCCATCATGAGAACAAACATCAGTTCCTTTAATGTGCAAAAAAACAAAATCATATTTTTCAAAAGCTTTTATCACGGCTTCTACTTTATCCCATAAATCAGTATCTGTGTCTGCTGTGGCAGAAGGAACAGGAATAACATCCATCCCAATCATTTTGGCAATTCCCTTGTAAAGACCTCCTCCCGCAACACAAGCTGACTCTCTTCCATATTTATCTTTAAAAGAATATATCGGCTTAAACTCACCCGCACCTCTCAAAAGCAAATAATTAGCGTCGAAATCTTTTAAAATTTCCGCCGTCTTTTCCAAATATTGATTTAAAATGTCTGCAGTGAAATCTGCTTCTTTTGTTTTAGCAATGATTTTAAATGGTGCTTCTCCTTCTTTTTTAGGATCATTAGAAGTAACCTCGCAAGACAAATTATTTCCTCTTAAAACAAGAACTGCTCTGTGTCCATTAGATTTTTTTAAATCAAACTTAACTCCTTTAATTTCAATTTGAGAAAGAGCTTTAATAAGTGGCTCCGTGTCTTTAATTCTATTCGCTCTTCTGTCTTTAATGATTCCGTCCTTAATAATCGCAAAATTAACCCTTAAGGCAACATCTCCTTTATAAAGAGGCATATCAATTCCCGCAGCCTCGTAAGGTCCTCGTCCTAAAAAATAATCTTTGTAACCAAAAAGTCCAATATGAGCTCCTTCTGAAGTAGGATAAGCCTCGTTTAAAAACTTAAAAGGCTCAACAAGTCCTAAAACTCCATTTTCAGCCATGTAATCAAGATTTGGTGTTTCTGCTGCTTCAAGAGGGGTTTTGTTCCCTAAAGCCAAAATATCTCTATCTGCAAGTCCGTCTAAAATTGTAAAAAGTATTTTCTTCATAAGCCAAGTATTTGTTCTATTTTAAGTAACCGATTGTATTTCGCTACTCTTTCTCCCCTAGCTGGGGCACCAGACTTAATATAATCAGCTGAAAGACCGACTGCAAAATCAGCGATAAAATCATCCATTGTTTCCCCTGAACGATGAGAAACCATTATTTTAAAGTTATACGATTTAGCTAAATTAGTAGCTTCTATTGCTTCAGAAACAGTTCCAATCTGATTTATTTTAACAAGCAGTCCATTGATAGCATTCTTTGAATAAGCTTTTTCAACTGACTTAACATTTGTTGTCGTTAGATCATCTCCAATAATTAAAAGGTTGCCAAGCATTTCTTGATTAAGCATTCTAAAACCTTCGTAATCATTTTCATCAAAAGGATCTTCTATTGCTTTAATTGGATATTTTAAGCAAAGATCTTTATAATATTTAACCATTTCTTCCCTATCTAAAACATTTTCTTTGTTTATAATGTATCTATTTTTTGACGCATCGTAAAACTCTGAAGCAGCAACATCTAAAAAAATATTTAAATCATTTAAATAATCTAATTTTGAAGTTGCTTTAACAATTAAGTCTAAAGCTTCTTTTGGATCCTTTATATCGGGAGCAAAACCTCCCTCGTCCCCAACGTTAGTACTTCCTTTTCCGTATTTAAGAGCAATAATTTCTTTCAATTTATGATAAGTTTCCGAAGCCATTCTAAGCTGATCTTTATACCTTCTTCCTTCAAAATTAATCATAAACTCTTGAAAAACTAAGCCATTTGAAGCGTGTTTGCCACCATTAATAACATTAAAACAAGGAGAAGGTAATTTAACTTCGTTATTAGAAATTTGAGCAATATATTCAAATAATTCTTTTCGGCTTGCTTTTGCCCCTGCTCTTGCAACAGCAAGAGAAATGGCAGTCATTGTGTTTGCTCCCATTCTTTTTTTATTCTCTGTATTGTCTAGTTTAATAAGCGCTAAATCAACTTCTTTTTGTTCAGTAGTTTTAAATCCTTTAATTGCTTTTAAAACATTCATTTGCGCTACTTGCACTGCTTTTAAAACTCCCTTTCCAAAGTATCTACCCTCATCGCCATCTCTTAACTCTAAAGCTTCTCTCTTCCCGGTTGAAGCTCCTGATGGAGCTGAATCAACAAAAGCACCATCTTCTGTTTCAAGCATAACCTCAATCGTAGGATTTCCTCTTGAATCTAATATTTCTCTAGCTTTAATTCCTTTAATTTTGCTCATAATTTAATAAATAGTTATATACTGATAAACCTGCAATTGCCCCTGAAGCAGCTGCGACAATAATTTGTTTTACTTTTGAATTAGTAATATCTCCAGCGGCAAAAAGTCCTTTTGTTTTTGTCGCCATATCTTCATCAACAATAATTTCTTTTCTTTCATTTAAATCAACTAAATCTTTTAAATATTCTGTTTTAGGCGTATACCCTGCTTGAATAAAAACCGCACTAAGCTCTACTTCGATTAACTTGTCTTCCTGTTTTATTAAAATAGCTTTTACGAAATTATCTCCTTTTATCTCAGAAACAATTGTTTTTGTATAAGTTTTAATATTTGGCATAGCCATTATTCTTTGTTGATTCTTTCCGTCTGCTAAAAAATGCTCCCCTCTTTCAAAAATATATATTTTTTTAGCAATGTTACTTAGAAAAATGGCTGATTCAAAAGCAGCGTTTCCTCCACCAACAATCGCAATATCTTTATTCTTAAAGAAAGGACCATCGCAAACAGGACAATACCCCACTCCTTTTCCTAAGAATTCTTTTTCTCCTTTAATATTTAACTCTCTTGGTTTAGAACCAGAAGCAACAATAACTGTCTTACTAACATATTCTTTGCTTTCTGTTTTTAAATAGAAAAGATTGTTTTCTTTTTTAATTTCTTTTATTTGTTCCTCAATTATCTGAACCTTTTCTTGAGCCTCTAAGTGTTTCCTTAAGTTTTCGGCGAGTTCAAAACCAGACAAAGAAGGAAATCCAGGATAATTTTCAACATTAACTGCTTTATTAAAAAGCATTCCCCCTACATTTTCTGAAAAAATTAAAGTATTTAAATTGTTTCTAGAAGCGTAAATTGCTGAAGTCACTCCTGCTGGCCCTCCACCAATAATGATTAAATCTGAAATCATAACTTAAGAGTTTTTAAATATTTTTTAAAACTTTCTCCGAAGTCAGGATCCTCCATCGCCATCTTTAAAAATGACTTGTACCAAGAATTAATATCACCACATTCAAGCCAATCCCCTTCAATTTCATAAGCGTAAATAGCTTTTCCTAGCTCAGCCATTTCTCCTAACGCTACGGAAATTGATCTATCTTTTACCATCATATCTTTACTATTGCTCAAATATTCAAAGACATCTGGAGTCAAAATCATTCTTCCAACAATCGCTAAATCAGAAGGAGCCTCTTCTATTTTTGGCTTTTCGGAAATACTTTTTACTTTATAGAATCTATTCGCTATTTTTTCTACTTTAACAACTCCATAACTTGAAAGTCTATCTACGGGCATTCTTTTAATGGCTAAGATAGGGCTTCCACAAGTTAAAAACATCTGTTGAAGTTGTTCTATACAAGGGATTTCTGATTTAATAATGTCGTCACAAAAAGAAATGGCGCAAGGTTCTTTGAAAATAAAATCTTTGGCTTGAAAAAGAGCGTTAGCTACTCCCATTGGTTTTTTTTGTGTATAAAAAGAAAATTTAATTTTTTGAGCCATTTCTTGAAGCTCCTCCATTTTTAAAACCTCTCGATGCTTATTATTCTCCTTAAGAATTTGAAGAAGTTCTTTATCTTCTTTGAAATAGTCTAAAGCCCCTTTTTGATTCTTTCTAGTAATAAAGGCGATTTCTTCTATACCTGACAAGATGGCTTCTTCAACTGTATAATGCAAAAGAGGTTTTGCTCCAAGGGGTATTAATTCTTTTGAAACAACTTTTGACTCTGGTAAAAATCTAGTTCCTAGTCCGGCTATAGGAAAAATTGCTTTTGTAATTCTTTTCATATTATTTTTTCTTTCTTAAAAATGCTGGTATTTCGAAGATGTCTTCTTCCTCGGTTTCTTTTTTAAGCTCCTCTTCTTCGGCTTTTTTAATTTCTACCGCATTTCTTCTATTAATCTCTACTCCTAAATCCGCGAGTTCTTTAAGCTCTTCTTCTACTTTTTTCTTTTTAACAGTAGCAGGCTTGATTACTTTTTTCTTTTTAGGTAAAGATATTTTTTCTTCTTTTTTAACTGTGCCTGTTGCAAGAACAGTGGCCCTAATTTCATTTTTAAGTTTTGGATTTTGAGTTAATCCAAAAATTATTCTTGCTTCTGGGGCTAATTCATGTATTTTTTCTGAAATAAAGGCAAGTTGTTTCATTGATAGATTCTTTCCTCCTTCTATGTTAAAAAGAACGTTTGTTGATTTTGTAAAATTATAATCAATGAGTTCGTTTGAAAGTAAGCTTTTAGCAAATAAGTTTAAATCATCAGTTAATTTTATTTGAACTGTGTTTAAGTAAGCTCTTTGGCTTACTCCTTCGATGGTAGCCCTAATATCTGCCCAATCAATATTAATTAGTCCAGAAGAATAAACCGTGCTTAAAAGTCCTTGTATAGACTTTGCGAGCTGATCATTAATAACATCAAGGGCTGAATTAAAAGGAATATCATCTTTAATGAATTTAAATATTTTTTCATTAGGTAAAATTAAAACCGCGTTCAAACTCGCTTCAGCTTCTTCGATTGCTTTTTGAGCCTCACGCATTCTATCTTTACCTTCAAAAGAAAAAGGAAGTGTAAAAATACCAAGCGTAGTTAAATTTAAATCTTTAGCAATTTTAGAAAACACAGGAATAGCTCCCGTTCCAGTCCCACCACCCAATGAAGAAACTAAGATGTATAAGTCTTTTTGGTCAGAAAAAACATTCTTAATCTTTTTTTCTTCAGCCTCAGCTACTCTTTTTCCTAAAAGAACATCTCTTCCTGTTCCAAGACCTTTTGTTTCCCCCTCTCCGAAAGAAATCTTTTTAAGATTACTTGGCAAGGTTTCTAAGGCTTGAACATCTGTATTAATCGCCGTAAAATCTATCTTATTTGAAGAAAAATCTAATTTTTTAGAAAGTTCTTTGATAATATTTCCTCCTCCGCCACCAACACCGATAATCTTAATTTTTATCTTTTTAGTAGAATTATCTTTTGGCGCCTCTTTGACTACTTTTTTAATTTTAGGTTTTTTTTGATTAGACATATAGATTAATCTTTTTTAAGAATAATTTTTTGACTACTTGAAGCAAATTTAATTTTTTCCTTTTCAAAAGCTTTTCTAATCGCTAAAACAATACCTTCTTTAGCGCTTACATATTTATTATAGCTCTTAGTATTCATTAAATAAACAATGTCATAAGTCCAAGCATGACCATCGAAAGGAAGAACAATCGCCCATTTAAAATCTGTTTCTTCTTGTTTTTCAATAACTTTTCCGATAATTTCTTTACCCTTCATTAAACTCTTTAAAGTTGTTTTTGGGTCAACGCTAATCTCAATATTTACTCTTCTATGTTTCATTTTCTTGTAATTGCTTAAAAAAGATTCGGTAAGTTTTCTATTAGAAACAACTAATTCTTCTCCTCTTAGAGTCTCTAATCTTGTAGTTCTTAAACCAATTTTCTTTATAGTTCCGTTTCTGTTCCCTTCGAGAACAACATAGTCTCCAACTTCAAAAGGTTTATCAAAATAAATACTGAAACAAGCAAAGAGATCCGCTAAAACTTCCTTTAAAGCAAAAGCAATCGCAATACCAATTATTCCTGCTCCGGCAAGAAGTGCTCCAACATCAATACCTGAGTTTTGAAGAATTAAAAGAACAGCAAGAATCCAAATCCCCCAATTAACAATATTAGCTAATATTTTAACAATAGAAGCGTCTGTCTCTCGGCCTTCTTCTTTATGATTAATAAATTTTTTAAAAGAAATGTAGTTTACTAATTTTTGAAAAAAACTAGCTAAGAAGAAAATAAAGGCAACTAGCGCAAAATAATTAATAACATTATTAGCTTCTACTGATAAATTTAAAAACTTAGTAGAAATAAATAAAGCAAAAGCTAAGCTGATAAACCAATTTGTTCCCGAAAGAACTGATATTAAAAAATCATCTAAATCATTTTTAGTTGATTCAACAATTCTTTTTACCTTATTTAGAAGTAAGTACTGAGAACCCTTGAATAAAAAAAGCAAACCAAAAAAGAAAATTAGAGTTAACTTCCAATCGTTTACGGTTCCTAGACTTAAAAAAATTTCACTAATCATATTTTTATTTTTTCTAAAATATTTTTAAACTGATCTTCATTTAAAACAAGTGGTTTCAGAACACTGTTTATTCTAAAAGTATCACTCTTTCTTCTTGGAATTAAATGCATATGATAATGCATAATTTCTTGTTCGGCTATTTTTCCATTTGATTGAAAAACAGTAACTCCCTCAGCATCAATACTTTCCATTTTTAAAGCAATCTTTTTAGAAACTTCAGCGATTCTTTCTAAAATATTTTCATCTATATCAAATATGTTTTCAAAATGTTTTTTTGGAATTAAAAGTGTATGCCCTAAGGTTACTGGATTAATGTTTAAAAAAGCTAAAACTAAATCGTCCTCATAAACCTTGAAGCAAGGCAATTCTTTCTTTACAATTTTACAAAAAATACAATTTTCTTCCATTATTTTAAGATTATCATATTTGAAATAAAAAACAAGTTACTTGTTAAAAGACTTCAAAAAGGCTTGAATTTTTTCAACTAAAGTTTCTGTTTTTTCCTCTTTATCTTCCTCTAAAGCTTCCCCCTCTTTTTTAATAATAAAAATAGTTTCTCCGGGTTTTTTAAAATTTAAGTCTTCTCGAGCCACTTTTTCTAAATAAGACTCACTATAAGCTTCGCCTAAACTAAACTTTAAAGATTCTCTTTGCTTTAAAAGCTCTTCACTTTCTTCTTCAAGACTTTTTAATTCTTTATTAAGATCTCTTATCTTAAAAAATAAATTAAAAGAAGAATAAAGAAGAAATCCAACAACAATGATTACAAGCAAAAACAAAAGAAATTTCTTAAAACTAAACCTTCCCTCCTTTATTTTTTTCCTTTTTCTTGCTAACATTTAATTATTAAAAATAAGATTAAA
>JAQVLU010000042.1 GCA_028703995.1 Minisyncoccota bacterium | reverse complement strand
ATCCCTAATGCAAACATTCCGTTTGAAGTCAATAAAACAATGTTTTTACTTTGTTTTTTAACTCCAATTGCTATTTTAGGACTTGTAGATATTATTAAACAAGGAAAATATGATTTAAGAAACAAGATTATTCTAGGAGGAGTGTCTTTGTTCGTTATTTATGCGATCATCTCTACTTTTTTCTTATCAACAAATATAACAAATAGTTTTTTTGGAGGTATTGATGGTTGCAATTCTTTAATTTCCTTATTGATTTATAGTGGCATTTTCCTTATTACGCCAATTTTTATTAAAAAGAAAGAAGAAATAAAAAACCTGATCGTGGCTTTCATTTCTGGTATTTTTGTTTTAAACATTGCTTTTTTAGGTAGCTATTTTATGGAAGGGAACGCTTCTCTTCCATTATCTAGCTTGAATGTTCTTCCTCTTTTGAATGTTTTGGGAATAACTTCGATCTTCTTTTTATTTAAAAAAGAAGAGAACCCTTCAGTTAAGGGGCTTTTAGGTTTATCAGCGACTATTTTTCTTATTACAAACATTCTTATTAATTTTAACATTTCTTGGTTTCTTTTAGGAGTGATTTTTTTCTTAATTTTTTGGGATAAGCTTCTTTTAAAAGATTTTAAAAAAGGAAGTTTTGCCCTGCTTTTCATAACTGTTTTTTCTCTATCTCTTTTTGTTTTTAATATTGCCTTTCCTTTTGAAAAAAAGATTGACGATCAAAGATTGAGCCTTGATGACAGTTTCCAAATTTCTAAAAATGCTACTTTTTTTGGGCAAGGAATAGGAACTTACAATGAAACTTTCTTAAAGTATAATCCTTCAAAGATAGAGGGCAATAGTTTTTCTGAATCGTTTTCAGTTGTTTTTACCATTTTAAATGATTTAGGATTCTTAGGATTAATTCTTTTCCTTCTTCCTTTCTCAATCGCTTTATTTAAAGGTTTTAAGTTTTTCTTAAGGGGAAAACAAGATTATCTTGAAAAAGTAGTTTTTCTTTCTCTTTTAGGTCTTGTAATCCTTTTATTCTTCTTTGGTTTTGACTTCACGCTTATGTCTTTACTTTTCCTATTCTTAGCCTTGTTTATGCTTTTCTCAAACAAGGAGGAGTTTGTTTTTAAAACAAAAAACCCAAAGATGATTTTCTTAAATTTAGCTTGCCTTTCTCTTTTAATTCTTTCGATAATTGTTGTAAACTATTTCAATTTTTTGAATTATTCGGCTGAGAAGTATTATGGTCTAGCACTTGAAGCTTTTACTGAAGACAAAGAAAAAGGAATCGAATATTTAGAAAAAAGTAATGCTTTTATAGAAAAAGAAAAAACTTTAATTGGTTTATCTCAACTATATTTATTAAAAGCAAGTAATCTTTATACTGAAAGCAAACTTCTTGAAACAAAAGAAGAAGATAGAGCAGAAATAGAGCTAAATTGCGAAAAGTATATGGATTTATCAGAAGAAAAAGCCATTAGAGCGACAGAAATTAATAAAAATAATTATTATGCTTTTAATAATTTAGGTCTTATCTATGAAAATAGAAGATATTTAAGGGACGAAGAACTTTCTTCTCAAATAATAGAAGCGTATGATAAAGCCTCTCTCCTTTCTCCTTACACAAAAGAGGCTTACGAGGCTTTGATTCAGATTTATAGCGAACTTGGAAATGTAGAAATGAGAGAGAATTATTTAGAAAAGATAAGGGTTATTGAGCCTGACTATTTGAAATGAAAACCTATTTAAGAGCGCTTAGTTTAATTAAGCATAGTAAAGTATTATCAACAGCTTTGTTTTTAATAGCTTTTGTCTTGTCTTGCCTTATTATAATAGAACCTTTTTTCTTTAAAGAAATTATTAATGGTTTAACAGAATCTTCTCAAATAAAAAACTTAATCAATGTTTTTATTATTTGGGGAAGTATTGTTCTATTTAATATTGTTTTTCAACTTTTTTTAACTTATGGTTCAAGTTATTTTGCTACAAAAACTTACTCTCTTTTATGGAGGAATAGTTTCAAGCACATTTTAAGTTTTTCAATTGATTACTTTAACAGTCATCAATTAGGAAAAATTGTAAGAGAGTTCGAAAGGGGAGTTGATAATCTTTATTCCTTATACATTGTTTTTTTTAGACAAACTTTGCCAAACATTTTTGTTCTTTTGTTTTTGATTCCAATTATCTTTTTTCTTAATTTCAAAATGGCTTTATTGATTGTTTCAGCTATTCCAGTTTTAGCCATTTTTATTGCTTTAGGAATAAGAGAAATTCAAAAAGATCAAGCTATTTCTGACAATAAATGGTCAGAACTTTCTGCAATTTTATATGACGCTGTTTCTAATATATTCTTAGTTAAAAGTTTCACCTTAGCAAGTAAAATATTTAAAAAAACAGACAAACTTAGAGAAGAAGCTTTTATTGAACAAAACAAAGCAAACAAATCTTGGGGGATTGTAATTGGACTTGCCCGAAGCGTGGGTCTTATTCTAAACATTTTAGTTTTCTTTTTAGGAAGTATTCTCTTTTTTAAAAACGAAATGACTTTAGGAGAGATTATTATGTTTATTGGTTTTACTTCAATTATTGTAAACATTTTTAATTCTTTTTTCTGGAATGTGATTGATTATTCTTGGCAAAGAGAAAAGATAAAGGCCCTTTTTGATATTATTGATACTAAGCCAGAAATTGTGAGCAAGAAAAACTCTTTAATTCTAAATGAAGTTAAAGGTGAGATTGAATTTAAAAACGTTTCTTTTTCTTACAAAGAGGGGTTAGAAGCTATTTCAAATATTTCTTTTAAAATTAAAAAAGGAGAAGTCGTTGCTTTTGTTGGACACACTGGTTCTGGTAAAACAACTACCGCTAATTTAATTTCAAGATTTTTTGATGTTAAAAAAGGAGAAGTACTTGTTGATGGGAATAATGTAAAAGAAGTTAATGTTAATTCGTTAAGAGAGAACATTGCTGTCGTTTTTCAAGAGAACACTTTTTTTAACGCTAGTGTTTACGAGAATCTTAAGGTTAGTGATAAGGTAACTAAAAAAGACATGGAAGAAGCTCTTAAAAAAGCTCGTGTATTTGAGATAATTAATAAGAATAAGAAAGGGTTGAAGCAGATAATAGGGGACAAAGGAACTAAACTTTCTGGAGGAGAAAAACAACGCTTAAGTATTGCAAGAGCGATTTTAAAAGACGCTCCAATCCTTATTCTAGACGAAGCAACTTCTGCTTTGGATGCTAAAACTGAGAATAAAATTCAGTCTGCCATTTCTGACTTAATTAAAGATAAAACAACCATCATTATTGCTCATAGATTGTCAACAATTAAAAAAGCTGATCGTATCTTTGTTTTTGATCACGGAAGTATTATTGAAAGCGGAGATTTTAATTCACTTATGAAAAAGAAGGG
>JAQVLU010000041.1 GCA_028703995.1 Minisyncoccota bacterium | reverse complement strand
AGATTCATAGAAATATTAATAAACATAAGAGAAAAAACTGAAATCGCAAAACCAGCTAAAAAGAGTCTCGCAAAATTAGATCTCGCATTGATACTAACCTTAAGAATTCTGTAAAACAAAAGAATAAAAAGCAAAACAATAAAGGAAACCCCTACAAAACCAGTTTCTTCAGCAATCGCTGAAAAAATAAAGTCTGTTTTTGCTTCTGGCAGAAAACCGTATTGAGCTTGAGAGCCATTGCCAATTCCTTTTCCAAAAAAACCTCCAGAACCAATAGCAATTCTCGCTTGTTCTTTGTTCCAATCCCCGCCCAAAGAATCGCTCTCTTCTGAAACAAAGTTTATAATTCTATTTTTTTGATAATCATCCATTAAAAAAGTAAACGCTATTCCAAAAAGAAAAACAAAGGCAAGAATTAAAAAAACAAAATGCTTCTTTCTAATTCCTGAAACAAGAAGGATTCCAAACCAGATACATAAAAAGATAGCCAAAGAACCAAAGTCTGGCTGAAGGAAAACTAAAACACAAGGGACGGCAACATAGAAACCAGAAAAAATGATATTTTTAAAATCATAAATCTCACTATATCGTTTAGAAAAGAACTTCGCTAAAAGAAGAATGAGTGCAATCTTCATCGGTTCAATCGGTCCGAAGTTTAAAAAACCAATTTTATACCATGAAGAAATACCTCTTATTTCGGGCATAAAAAGCACTCCTATAAGGAGGATAACACAAACAGAATAGAATAGTAAAATTAGGGCTGGGTTTTCTCTTAGCTTTCGATAGTCAAAAAACGATATAACAAACATCGTAATACTAGAAACAATGACAAAACATATTTGCTTGTAAAAATCAGAAAAGTCTTGCGATACGAGTGAAGAAGAATAAAGAGAAATCAGACCAAAGGCACAAAGTCCTAAAACAGATAAAAAAACAACCCAATCAATTTTTCTAAAATGATCAAAGAAGTTCATAAAATTCTTTTTCATTTATAATCTTAACTCCAAGCTTCTTTGCTTTTTCATATTTTGAACCTGGCTTTTCTCCAATTACTAAATAATCTGTTTTAATAGAAATTGAAGAAGAAACCTCTCCTCCAAGTTTTCGAATTCTTTCTTTAGCTTCATCTCTTGTAATTTTCAAAAGAGTTCCTGTTAAAACAAAAGTTAATCCTTTTAATTTTTCTTCTTTTTCATCATAAAAAACTTCTACTTGTTTTAAAAGTTTTTCTATAAAGTTTAAATTGTTTAAATCTTTAAAATAAGAAACGATTGAACCGGCAACAACTTCTCCAACATCATTAATATTTTTTAAATCTTCTTCGTTCGCTTCTTTTAATAAAGACAACGAATGGAATTTATCTGCAAGCACATTAGCTGTCCCTACTCCTACATTAGGGATAGAAAGAGAATAAATGAAACGAGCTAAACTAATTTTTTTTCTTTCTTCAATTGTTTTTATTAAATTAGAAGACGCCTTTTCTTTAAACAAAGGAAGCTCCATTACATCTCCTTTTTTAAGTGTAAACAAATCAGCGGCATCAAGAATAAGCTTATGTTCTAAAAGTTCTTTAATTGTACTTGGCCCTATTCCAGACATATCAAAAGCAGGCTTGGAAATAAAATGCACAATAGTTTTGTATCTCCTATTAAAACAATTTTTATTAAGACAATACCACAAAGCATCTTTCTTAAAAGTTTTTGAAAAACAAGAAGGACACTCTTTGGGAAAAACAATTTCTTTTTCTTCTCCGCTCCTCATTTCTTTTAAAACTTTAACCACTTTTGGAATAACATCTCCTGCTCTAGCAATAACTACTGTATCTCCAATTTTAAGTTCCAATCTTTTAATTTCGTCTTCATTGTGAAGAGTTGTTCTTGTAATTGTTACCCCTTCAATAACTACTGGCTTTAAAATACCAACTGGGGTTATCGCTCCAGTTCTTCCTGTTTGAAACTCTACATTTTCAAGAATAGTTGTAGCTTCTTTTTGTGGAAATTTGTAAGCAATTCCCGCTCTTGGCGCTTTTCCAACAATGCCCAGCTTTTCAAAAATTTCATTTTCATTAATTAAAACAACTAGACCATCAATTTCGTAAGGATAGTCATTCCTTTTTTGTTGCATCTTTTCATAAGCTTCAAAAACTTCTGTTAAACTCAAACAAACTTTATTGTATTTATTGTTCGTTTTTAGTCCTAATAGTGCTAATATCTCATGTTCATCACTATGTTTTTTTTGCCCTAAATCAGAAACTAAAGAATAAAAATCAGCGTCTAGCTTTCTTTCACTAGTAATTTTAGAATCAAGTTGCCTAATTGATCCAGCAGCTAAATTCCTTGGATTAGCATAAATCTCTTCTCCATTTATTTTTCTTTCCTCGTTAATTCTTTTGAATTCTTCTTTTGTTAAAATAGCTTCTCCCCTAACAATGATTTCTTTATAGTTAATTTCTCGTCCAAGATCTTTTTCTATCTCTTCTTTAGTTCTTAATCTTAAAGGAATAGATTCAATTGTTTTTAAATTTTGAGTCACATTCTCTCCAATAGTTCCGTCCCCCCTAGTTGCTCCAATTTCTAAAACTCCGTTTTTGTAAATAAGTTCAATCGCAAGTCCATCTAACTTTGGTTCTGTATAAAAAGTGATTTTCTTTCTTTCTTCTTCGGTTAATAATTTTAAATTTCTATTAAGCCAATTCTCAATATCTTCTTTTGAAAAAGCGTCATTAAAAGAAGTCATCCTTTTCTTATGCTTAAACTTTTCAAATTTAGCTAAGGGTTCTCCCCCAATCCTTTGCGTTGGAGAATCGGAAGTTACAAGTTCTGGATACTTTTCTTCAAGATCAAAAAGTTCTTTTTTCAAAGAATCTAAAGCCTCGTCAGATATTTCTGAAGTGTCCTTAACATGATAAAGATATCTATAATGATTAATTGCTTTTTTTAATTGCTCAATTCTTTTTTCAGCTTCCATAATTAATAAGCAGCTTCAATTCTTCTCTGAGAACCATTATAAGATCCAAGTGATTTTATTTTTATACCTTCACCAGAAACCTCAAAATTAACCGAACAAGTTGCTGTTCCATAGTTATCAAAAAAAACATCGCAATTAATGTCTTGATTTGTACCTTCTTTTCTAATCTCATAAAGAGCCATTTCTATTCCTGAATCAGCGATATGAAAAGCTCTTACTGAATCTCCAAGTCCTTTAACTAAATTAGAACCTGAAACAACGATTGAAACAACGCCAACAGCAACGGCTAGTATAACTCCTAATAAAATAACGGTTAAATAAATTGATCCTTTTTGTTTGTTCATAAATCTAATCTTCTTTGTGATATTGTTGTTTGAATATTCATTGGACTTAAATAGTCGTTTGAAATATTCATTAAAATGGTAATCTTTGGCTGTAAATTATCTTGAGAGGAGGTGTCTCCAGTCAAAATAAA
>JAQVLU010000008.1 GCA_028703995.1 Minisyncoccota bacterium | reverse complement strand
GTATAATAAGAAAAAAAGAGAGAGGAATGGTCCTCTCTTTTAAAATGAAAAAAATATGAAAACAATAGAAATTTTTAATTTAGCAATAGAAAAAGGAATCGAAAAAGATTTAAGAGGGAGTGAAAAAGTTAACTCTTTGCTTAAAAGAAGGAATGAAAAATATTTAAAATTAAATGAAGAAGAGAAAACTTTTTTTGACAAAGAAGCTTTGACTAATCCATATATGGATTCTTGTATTCATAACATTGCTTTAGACAAAGAAATAAAAAAAGTTTTGGTAGGAATTGATATTGATTCAGGGGAGCTTCTTTTGGCAGATAAGTTAAAAGACATTGATTTAGTAATTGGGCATCATCCTGTTGGAAAGGGTTTATCTTGGCTTTCTGATGTAATGGATCTTCAAATCGATATTTTAAATAAATATGGGGTTCCTGTAAATCAAGCAGAAAAAATTACAAAAGAAAGAATTTCTGAGGTTGCAAGATCTATTAATGGAGCTAATCATATGCAGGTAGTTGATTTGGCTAGATTGTTAAATCTTAACTATATGAATGTTCACACTCCTATTGATAATTTAGCCGCTGATTATTTGAAAGATCTTTTAGAAAAAGAAAATGTAGAGTATTTAGGAGATATTATTAAAATCTTTGAGAAGGTAGAAGAATACAAAGAAGCTATGAAGATAGGAACTGGTCCAAAGATATTTGTTGGAAACGAAGATAATCGCTCTGGAAAAATAGCGCTTACAGAAATAACTGGAGGGACAGAAGGTTCTTCTAAAATGTATGAAAAAATGGCCCAAGCCGGCATTGGAACAATAATTGGAATGCATATGTCTGAGAAGAACAGAAGGGAGGCAGAAGCAGCGAACATTAATGTTATTATTGCTGGACATATGTCTTCTGATTCTTTAGGAATGAATCTATTTTTAGATGAACTAGAAAAACAAGGAATGGAAATTATTCCTTGCAGTGGATTAACTAGAGTAAAAAGGTTTTAAATTAAAGGTATTTAACCATATAGAAGTTTTCGAGTTCGTAACCTTGTTTTCTATAATAATCTCTAACACCAACTCCGGAGATAACAGCGATTTTCTTAACTCCGTATTCTTTTTCAATAATTCTTTCCGCTTCTTTAATTAAAGCTTTTCCAAGCCCTTTGTGTTGGACAGTTCCAGTTTGATTTATTTTTTTTGATTCTCCGTAAGTATGGACTTCTCTAATAAAAGCCATCTTTTTATCGTTAGGAATTCTTAATCTAAGCATAGAATAAAGGTGTTTTCTTTTGTTGTCTTCAAAGCTTAAAAAGATTTCACTTCCTAGCTGAGCTAAATAGTTTTCTCTAAACATTTTAATTTCAGCGTCTTGCTTTTGATCTCTAATTTCTCTACAGCGAATACATTTACAACTCCAACCTTCTTTTTTAATTTCTCTGTCTATAATTTGTCTCAAGTTAGAAGTTTTTGCCCCTCCTTCAACTATGAGTGGAGCAGGAATATCTCGAATAATTCTTTCTATTCTAGTATAATAAGGGACTTCTTTTTTGATTTCTTTGATAAGTTCAATTAATTCTTTTTCTGTATAGGGTTTATAAAGACCTTTTTTGTAGTCTTTATATAGTTCTGCTGTTTTAATAAGAGCACAAGGATAGATCTTTAAATAGTCTGGTTTGAATTCTTCTTTTGAAAAAATTTCTTTAAACATCTTCAAATCTCTTTCTTTGTTGCTTTTAGGAAGGTTGAGCATAATCTGATAAGAAACCTTGAACCCAGCGTTTTTTAAAAGTTTTGTGGCTTTTATAGTTGCATCAACATCGTGTCCTCTTTTTGTTTTTTTGAGTACATCGTTATAAATTGATTGCACTCCAATTTCAATCTTAGTCGCTCCTAGTTTTCTCATCTCTAAAACCTCTTTATTAGTTACAAAATCAGGCCTTGTTTCAAAAGAGATTCCAATTATTCTATATTTTGCAGACTCATTAAATTTTTGAGCTTTTTCTAGCTCCTCAAAGAGTTCTTTGACTGTCTTAGAGGAATAAGGCTCCTTCTTGTAAGGAACTTCATTGCAAGCGTTAAAACATTCTTTAATGAACCAAATTTGGTATTTACTATTGTAAGAAGACCAAGTTCCTCCAATAACTCTTAAGTCTATTTTTTCAGCGTTGTGTCCTGTACTTTCTAGTAGTTCAATTCTTTTTTTAACTTGAATATATGGGTCATATTTTAATCTTTTTGCTCTTTCTACTGCTGGCTCTCCTGATAAATAGCTTTTAGGAATGTTTTCTTCTTTTGGACAAAAAGTACACTTTCCAGGACAATAAAAAGGTTTAGTTAAAATAGAAACATTAATTACTCCTGATAAGGATCTAATGGGGCGAATTTTTAATAAATTTTCTATAACAGGGTTTTCTTCATAGCTTTTACTTTTAATTAAACTATGATAAACTTTAAGTAAATTGATGTTATTAGGACAAGGGGTTTTATATTTTTTGGAGATTTTTCTTTTTGCAGAAGCTAAATCATTTGAAGTAGGATTCTCCTTTAAAAACAATTCTTTAATTATTTCTTCGTTATGCATAGTGATAAAATTTTAAATAAAACTTGTGATGATTATAATTTGATTGCGGAAAGATTTTCAAAAGCTAGAAAAAGTGCTTGGCAAGAATTTGATTTTTTGTTTGAAGGCGTAAATAAGGGCGACAAGGTTCTTGATCTTGGTTGTGGCAATGGTAGGTTTTATCAAAAACTTAAACAAGCAGATTATGTTGGAATTGATGTTTCGGAAAAGTTAATTCAAATTGCAAAAGAAAATTATCCTTGCGCTAGTTTTAAAGTAGCTTCCGCGACGAATCTTCCTTTTCAAAAGGATGAGTTTGACTATATTTATAGCTTAGCTGTACTTCATCATCTCCCACAAGAATATCATAGCAGATTTTTAGAAGAAATTAAAAGAGTTTTAAAAGAAAACGGAACTTTAATTCTTACGGTTTGGAATTTAGAAGAAAGAAAAAAGAAAGAAGACGTTAAGAAAGTAAGCGAAAAAGAAATTTTAATTCCTTGGCATGGAGCGAAAGAACATTATTTTTATGTTTTTGATTTAAAAGAATTAAAAGAGTTGTTCAAAGATTTTATTATTGTAAAAAGTGGGGAAATAAAAATTAAAAAGTTTTCAAATTATTATTTAATATTAAAAAAGAATGAAAAGTAAATTTAACTTTAAGTACGATATTGCAGTTTCTGGTTCTTCTAATATGAAAATCTGTGCCAAGGGAACTAAAGAAAAAGCTTTAGAGCTTGGAAAAGAGCTTGCAAAAAATAAATGTATTGTTATTTCTGGAGCAACAGACGGGATTCCTTTTGTTGTTTCTTGCGCAAACAGAGAAGCAGGAGGATTTAATTTAGGTTTTTCTCCAGCAATATCTAAAAGTGAGCATGTTAAATCATATAGACTCCCAATAGATCCTTATGATGTTATTGTTTATACAGGAGAAGATTATGCTGGAAGAGATGTTATTATGACAAAAGCTTCCGAAGCTGTAATTATTATTTCAGGAGAAACAGGAACAATGCATGAATTTTTAACTGCTTTTGAAACTGGAAAAGTAATTGGTGTTTTAGAAGGTACGGGAGGAATTGCTGACAAAGCAAAAGAGTTTCTTCGAGGAATAAAAAAGAAACCTAAAGCCGAGATATTTTTTAATAACGATCCTAAAAAATTATTAAAAGAAATAATTGGTGAACTGATAAAGAAAGAGAAAAAAATAAAAAAATGAGAATAATTGCTGATTTTCATATACATTCTAAGTATTCAAGGGCGGTTAGCCCGAAGATGAATTTAGAAGAAATAGGAAAGTTCGGAGTCATTAAAGGAATTGATGTTATTGGAACGGGAGATTTTACTCACCCTCTCTGGTTTTCTGAATTAAAAAGTAAATTAATTTTAGATAAGTCTAATTTTTATTCATTAAAAGGAATAGATAATTCTTCAAAGTTTGTGTTCACAGGGGAAGTAAGTTTAATTTATAAAAAGTTCAATAAAACAAGAAAAATTCATTTAATTTTAATTTCTCCAAATTTAGAAACTACGGAAAAAATTAATAAGAAGCTTTCAGAAAAATATAATTTGAGTTCTGACGGAAGACCAATTCTTAAATTAGATGCAAAAGAATTTTTAAAAATAATTTTAAACATTTCAAAAGAAGTTTTAGTTATCCCAGCGCATATCATGACCCCTTTTTTTGGTCTATATGGTTCAAAGTCAGGATTTGATTCTATTAAAGATTGTTTTGAGGAGCTAGAAGAATATATTTATGCTTACGAGACTGGCCTTTCAGCAAATCCAGAAATGCTTTTGAAAATGGAAGAGTGTCGAAAAAGAGCACTTATTTCAAATTCGGACGCGCATTCTTTAGATAAACTTGGAAGAGAAGCGAATGTTTTTGAAACAAATTTTAATTACGAATCTATTATTAAAAAAATAAAAGAAAAAGATTTTGAAACGATTGAATTTTTTCCAGAAGAAGGAAAATATTTTAATGATGGTCATAGGAATTGTGAAATTAGTTTAAGTCCAGAAGAAACCTATACTTATGGTGGACTTTGTCCTGTTTGTGGAAAACCTTTAACAATTGGTGTTTCAAGTAGAATAAAAAAACTTTCTGATTTAAAAGAACCTGAAGGATATTCTTTTAAAAATTTAGTTCCTTTAAAAGAAATTATTGGAGAAGTTTTAAAAGTAGGAATTTTATCTAAAAAAGTGGAAGAGGAGTATCAAAAATTAATTCAAGAATTCAAATCAGAATTTAATATTTTACTTTATGAAGATATTTCTAAAATTAAAAAAGTAAATCAAAGCGTTGCCTTAGCAATTGAAAAAGTAAGATTAGGAGATCTTTTAATTATTCCTGGCTATGATGGAGAATTCGGAAAAGTTAAAATATATGGAGAAAAAGTTAAGAAAATAATTCCTCAAAAAACACTATTATGAAATTACTTGCAGAAGAATTAAGACCTGAAAAAATAGAAGATTTTGTAGGGCAAGAAAAAATATTAGGGAAAGAAAGTTTACTTAAAAAAGCGATCAAGCAAGATAATATTCCCTCAATGATTTTTTATGGACCACCAGGAACAGGAAAAACAACACTTGCAAAAATAATTGCTAAACAAACAAAATATCATTTTGAACAATTAAGCGCTGTTTCTTCTGGAGTAAAAGATTTGAAATTAATTGTTGAAAGAGCAGAAATTAATAAAAGATTGAGCGAGAAGACGATTCTTTTTATAGACGAAATTCATAGATGGAACAAAAAGCAACAAGACGGTCTTCTTCCATATATTGAGAACGGAACAATAATTTTGATTGGAGCGACAACGGAAAATCCTTCTTTTGAAGTTAATTCCGCTCTTCTTTCAAGGTGCCGAGTATTTCTTTTTGAAAAATTAAAAGAAGAAGAAATAGAGAAGATTGTTAAGAGAGCGATTTTAAAACAAAAAATTAAAATTGATAAAAAAGCAATTAAATTTTTAAAAGAAATGAGCAATGGAGACGCTCGAGTTGCTTTGAATATTTTAGATTACGCTTCTTCTTTAAATAAAAAAGTAGAAGAAAAAGACATTAAAGAAGCTTTCCAAAAACAAAATCTTTATTACGATAAAAATGGAAAAGAGCATCACGACTTAATTTCAGCTTTAATTAAATCAATGAGAGCAGGAGAAGAAAATGCCGCTCTTTATTATTTAATGCGAATGCTTGATGCAGGGGAAGATCCTTTATATATTGCTCGAAGATTAATTGTTTTTGCTTCAGAAGACATCGGTCTTCAAAACTCTTTAGCCCTAAATCAAGCGGTAGCTGTTTTTAATGCTTGCCATTTTATTGGAATACCAGAATGTACACTTAATTTAGCTCAGGGAGTAGTCTATATGTGTCGTAACAAGAAATCAAGAACTATTCCTGAAGCTTTGAAAAAAGTTGAAATGGATGTTTTAAGGTATGGTAATCTTAAAATACCACTTCACTTAAGAAATGATAAAAGTTTTGAAGAGAAGGAAGATTATATTGATTTTTTACCAGAGAGAATAAAAGGAAGAAAATATTTATCTTAAATAAAGAGCTTTATTTCTTTTATGTTCTTCAAAATTATAACTAAAAATGGTTTGTCCGTCTTTTGAAGAAAGATAATACCAGTAATTATTACTTAAAGGGTTTAAGGATGCTTTAATGCTTTCAATTCCTGGGTTAGATATTGGATTAGGAGGAAGACCAAGGTATTTATAAGTATTGAAAGGAGAATCTATTTCACTATCAAAAACATTATTGTTGGCGTAAAGAACAGTAGCGTCAACTTGAAGAAGCATTTTAGCGTCTAATCTTTTCAAAAGAAGATAAGCCACTTTTTGTTTATCTTCAAAAAGAACTACTTCTCTTTCTAAGATAGAACTTAAGATTAATGTTTCATAAAAGTTGTCTACACTTCCTATATCTTTCAAAACTTTTATTTCAAAATTAGAAAGCATTTTTTCAATAATTGTTTCTGGAGTATCGGTTCTATTTATGAAATAAGTGTCTGGAAAAAGAAATCCTTCTAAAGGGTAATCATTTAAGAAAGGGAAAGAAGAAGAGTAGTCTTTATTGCTAGCGTTTATAAAGTCTTCTTTTGGAAAAAGGCCTCTTTGCTCTAAGTATAAAGCGATATCGTTGATGGTCCATCCTTCAATAATAGTTATTTTTTCTGAAATGGTATTATAGGACATTATTTGCTCTATTATTCCAAAAATACCTAAAGAAGAGTTTAGATTATACGCTCCGGCTTTGATAGAAGTAGCGTCTTTAGTTAGATAAAAGGTAAAATAAAAAAGACTACTGTTTGAAATAAATCCTTGTTCTTTTAAATTCTTAGAAATTGTTTTTAAGGTTTCTCCTTCTTTAATAATAAAAGTGTCTTCTATAAAAGAAGGCGTTTTAATAAGATTGAAGAAACAAAAGATTAAAAAAAGACTAATAAAAAAGACTATGATTTGTTTTTTTGAAATTCGCATAGATTTATTGTAATATATTTTGATTATTTTTCAATATTGTTTTTTTTGCTAAAAAAGGTGATAATAAAAGAAAATAATTAAATAAAATAATATGAATAAAAAAATCTTTCTAATTTCCTTAACCTTATTTTTAACTTTAAATTTTTCCACTGTTTCCGCTTGTTCTTTGAATGATTTAAGTTCTTGTTCTTTTTCTGATCTTAAGGATTTTATTTCTAACCTTTTATCTAAAAAGAAAGTTACTTGCAGTAATGTTTATCTTCCTGTTTGTTCAGAGTCAGGAAAAACGTTTACTAATGAATGTCTTTTAAAGCAAGAGAAAGAAACTCTTGCTCATCTTGGAGCCTGTCTTGATTACCCATATAATCTTACGGCTAGTTTTTGTGTTAAGGAAAAGTTTGAGTGGGATGGATATAAATGCCTTAAGGATGATGTAAAAGTTTCTTACAATAATGAAAAGTTAGGCTTTAGCTTGTCTTTACCTAGCGGTTCAAAGATAAATGATGATTTTATTGAACTGCCAAAGGAAAGAAACAATACAAATTTATTTTATAAAAAATTAGAAATTAATTCGGGTAATTATTGTTTAGACACCTCTTTTTATTCAAAGGTTAAAGAAACAAAAGAGGTAAATGTTAAGGGAAATGTTTTTAAATTGATTTCTTCTACAAATGATTTAAGTTTCGGAAATAATTTAGAGACAAAGATTGATTATAAAAATTATATTTTAGAAAAAGAAGGTTTTTGTATCAGTTTTTTATTCTCGATGTATTCTAAAAATGATTCTTTAATAAAGTACGATGAAAATATTGAGTCGATGAGATTCGAAGAAATCTTAGGAAGCTATTCTTTACTGATTGAAAAAGAAGACAAAAAATCTCCTTGTGATAATTTTGGAGACTTAAATGAAGATGGTTTTATAAATGAGAATGATTTAGATTATTTTGATTTTGGAGCGGTAGAAAATAATAAACAAAAAAACGGAGATTTAAACAATGATAATAAAGTTGATGAAGAAGATAAAAATATTCTTTTAAGCTTTATTTATGGAAATGCAAATTCTTTTGAAGTGTGCAATTATCTTCCACCAGTAAAGGTTGGTTTTGCTCCTAAAATATCTAGCAAAAACTTTAATATTACTCAAGATAAAGGAAAATTAGAAGCAGAAATAAGTCTTAATTTAGACATTTCTGCCGACAAGGGTGATGTTTATTTAAAATCAGACCTTTCTTTTTTGAATATTTTAAATGAAGAGAATGTCAAAGTAGAAGAAGCTACTTTTAGTACAGGAGCTATTATTAAAGAAGACGGCTATTTCTTTTTAGAAAAAGGAAAGACAACATGGCTTTCTATTGAACTTAAATTAAAAGCAAAAGAAAAGCCAGTGTATTCAAAAGTTTTTATTGACGGAATTAATTACTTGAACGAAGAGGGGGTGGAAACAAACCTTTCTTTATTAAGTGAAAGTTCAAGATTTTATTTAAATTATATTAAAGATAATTTGATTTGTGATTCTTATGGAGATATTAACAATGATTCATTAATTGACGAAAAAGATATTTCTTACATCACTGAGGAAAAAGAATTAACTGAAGAAGAATTCAAAAGAGCTGATGTTTCTTCAAACGGAGAAGTTAATTTAATTGATGCGATTGAAATTAAAAGATATCTTCAAAAAAAAGAAGCTTTTTCTGTTTGTTCTAAAACTTTCGCTCCAAAGATATATGAGAACGCTTTTGTTAACGTTACTTTGAATGAAGACAAAAGTAAGCATGTTGCAATTACTTTTTATTTAGACTCAATTGATGGAGATGCTCTCATCAGGGCTAAAGTAAATACAAATCAAGACGATGATTCTTCGGGAATATATTTAAAAATTGAGCGAGATGGGAACATTTCTCTTGATAATTTAAAACTTTTAAGTAGCGGTGAGCCAACAAGCGACGGAATGATCAAAATTAAAAAAAATACTCCCTCTTGGATTAAAATTGAATTTGATGCTCGTGCTATAAATGACACAGCTCTTGTTAATTTTATCGTTAACAAGATTGTTTATTTAAGTGAAGGAGAAAGGGAAGCGATAGAGCTTTCTTCTATAAAAACAGGAGATATGTTCTTAAATTATGAAAAAACAAAACTTGCTTCACCTTGTGATAATTTAGGAGATTTAGACGAAGATGGATTTATCACTATTTTAGATTACGAATATTTAGAAAACAATATGAACCTTTTATTAACAGAAAAAGAGAAGTTTCTTTTTGCTGATTTGAATAAAGACGGGACAATTGATAATTTAGACAAAGAAGAATTAAATCAATATTTAAACAAGAAAAGAAATTCTTTTTCAGGATGCTTAAAAGAAATTTGCAATGAAGAAATAGAACCTGTTTATACTAAAGACGGTTTTCTATACGCTAATAAATGTTTTCTTAAAGAGAAAGAGGTTAAATGTTTTATAGGTAAAGATTGTGGATTATGATTCAAGGAATTTTTATTTTTTTAATAATTTTATTTGCTTATTCCTTCTTTTGGTTTGATTTTTATTTTTTAAAAAACAATTTAAAAGTTTTTGAAAAAGAATTTGAAAAGCTATCTTCAAAAAGTGATGTTATTATAATTTTTAATTCAGGGGGTTGGGGAACTGTTAGTTATAAAAAAGCTTATGATCTCAATCCTTTTTTAAAATGTATTAAAAATCATTTTAAAAAAAAGAATTTAAAGGTTTCAGTGATTCAGTATTTTAGGACAGAAGATCACTTGATTGGTAAGTTAGGATATTTAAAAGATTATGCCTATAATTTTGAAAAGCAAGCAAAAGAAATTGCTAAAATTATTTCTAAAACAAAAAAGAAAGTTGTTTTATTAGGGTTATCTAATGGAGCTTTGATTGTTGATGAAATTATGGAAAGAGTTAAAAAAAAGAATGTTTTTAGTATTGAGCTTGGAAAACCATTTTTTGGAATTCATAGTAAGAATAAAAATATTCTTTTGATTAATGATTACGAAGACGATTTGTCTAACGGAAAAAAGATAGCTCTTTTTAAATCTATTTTTGTTTATGCTCCTATAAACTGGGTTAAGAGTTTTTTTCTAGGAGAGAATCTTTCTCTTTCAAAAATGGTTAATGTTAAAGGGCATAATTATCCTATAGAAAAACACAAAGAAAAAGTTATTAGCTTTATGGAGCAGAAAATTATATGAAAATATTACACACCGGATTATTATTTTTATTATCTATTTTCTTTGGAACGATTATTTTTATTTATGTAGGTAACACTATTGGTTGGGATTTTATTCTAAATAGTTTTAGTATTTTTCTAAACTTAGAGGGGTTAATAGTAATCTTTTTATCTTTTCTAATTGCCTTCATTGGAGCTTTAAGATGGAAAGGAATTATTAAGAAAAATATTTCTTTATTTGATATCTTTAAAATTTATACAGCTGGTTTTTCTATCCAATATTTTTTCCCAATGATTTTATTTGGAAGCGAGGCTTTTAGGGCTTCTTTTTTAGAGCACAGAAAGAAAGTGGGTTGGGATAAAGCGTTGTCTTCAGTAATTATAGAAAGGATTATTGAGTGGACGGTTAATACCCTAATTATTGTAATTGGAATTTTATATTTTTTTTATAAAATAAAAGAACCTTCAGAAAGCTTAGCTTTTATTTTTTCAATCTCGGTTGTTCTTATCTTGATTATTTTAGTTTTAGTTTATATCTATGTTTTTAAAAAAAATAGTTTTGTCAGGAAGATTTTATTAAAGATAAATAAAAAAGATTTGAAAGAAAGTGTTGCTATAAAAACAGAAAAAATAGTTTTTGAATATTTTAATCTTAGAAACGTTGATTTATGGAAAGGCTATTTCTTATCATTTTTAAAAGTTTTTGTAATGCTTTTGAGGGTTTGGTTTATTGTTTTAATTTTAAACAGCGCAATTTCTTTTATGCCAAGTTTATCTATTTTAAGTTTTTCTTTCTTGGTAACAATGGTTCCCATTCCTACAGCATTAGGGGTTCAAGAATTAATACAATCCTTTGTCTTTGATAATCTTAATATTAGCTTAGGGGTTTCTTCTTCTTTCTCAATGATTTTAAGAGCGGGCGATATTATTGTTTCTCTTTTTGGTTTTATTCTATTCTTTAAAGTAGGTTTTGATTTTTTAAAAAATAAGATTTGTAAAAATGAAGAATGAAGAATTAGCTAAAATATTATTTGAAATAGGAGAGTATTTAGAACTAGAGAATATTCCATTTAAAGGAAGGGCTTATCAAGCGGCCGCTATTTCAATTGATAATTTAGAAAAAGATATTGAAGGAATATATATTGAAGAAGGGCTTAAGGGGGTAGAAAAGATAGAAGGAATTGGCAAGAGTATTGCTCTTAAAATAGAAGAGTTTGTAAAAACAGGTGAGGTTAAATATTTAGAAGAATTAAGGAAGAGTAATCCAATTGATCTTAAGAACTTAACTAAAATAGAGGGCCTTGGACCAAAGAGAATTTATTTTTTAAATAAAGAACTTAAAATTAGAAATGTGGCTGAATTAAGAGAAGCTATTTCTAAAAACAAACTAAGAGAGCTTAAAGGTTTTTCTGAAAAAAGTGAAAAGAACATTTTAGAAAGCATTGCTTTTATGGAATCAAGTGGTCTTAGGTTTTTATTGTCTGAAGTAAAAGAAGATGTTGAAACAATAATTGAAAGACTTAAAAAATTTAAGGAAGTAAAAAAGATACAAGTAGCGGGTTCTTATAGAAGAAAAAAAGAAACAGTGGGAGATATAGATATTTTAATTGCTTCTTCTTTTCCTCTTAAAATAATGAACGAATTTGTTTCTATGCCTAATGTTTTAAAAATTTGGAGCAAGGGGGAAACAAAAGCTTCTGTTAGAATGGTCAAGGGGTATGATGTTGATTTGAGAATTGTAGACATTAATTCTTTTGGTTCGGCAATGCAATATTTTACTGGATCAAAAGAGCATAACATTGCTTTGAGGAAACTTGCTATTAGTAAAGGTTATAAATTAAATGAATACGGTCTTTTTAAAAATAATATTTCTAAAGCAGGAAAAACAGAGGAAGAGATTTATAATAAATTAGGGATGCAATATATTTGTCCAGAACTTAGAGAAAATAGAGGAGAAATAGAATTAGCTTTAAAAAATAAACTTCCTAAGCTAGTTGAATTAAGTGATATAAAAGGAGATTTTCATACTCATTCAAGTTTTGCAGGCACAAATATTTCTATGGAAGAAATTATTGAAAAAGCCATTTTAAAGGGGTATGAATATATCGGAATATCAGATCATACAAAAGATTTAAAAATAGAAAATGGACTTAACGAAGAAAGACTTCTTTTACAGAAAAAAGAAATCAAAAAACTTAATGAAAAATATTCTTCAAAGATTAGAGTTTTTCATGGGGCAGAAGTCAACATTTTAAAAGACGGTTCTTTGGATATTAAGAGTGAGGTTCTCAAAGAACTTGATTATGTAAACATTGGTATCCATAGCCATTTTAAAATGAGTAAGGAAAAAATGACGAAAAGAATCTTAAAAGCAATGTCTAATCCTTATATAACTTGTCTTGTTCATCCTACAGGAAAAATAGTAAACAAAAGAGATTCTTACGACTTAGACCTTGAAAAAATTTTTAAATTTGCTAAAACTAATAATGTTCTTCTTGAAGTTAATTCTTCAGAGAGATTAGACTTAAATAGCTTAAATATTAGAAAGGCTAAAGAAATGGGCTGCAAGTTTTTTATTAACACAGACACTCATAATTTAAGGCAACTTGAAAGAATGGAGTTCGGAGTTAATGAAGCCAGAAGAGGCTTTGCAGAAAAAAAAGACATTGTAAATACAATGCCACGAGAAGAAATAGAAAAGTTTTTAAAGAAAAAATAGTATGGAAAAATCATCAGGAGCAATTATATTTAGAAGAGAGAAAGATAGTCTTTATTATCTTCTTTTACGTTATCAATCACAAGCTAAGAAAGGATTAGATTATTGGGGGTTCCCAAAAGGACATGTTGAAGGAAGGGAAACAGAAAAAGAAACAGCTAAAAGAGAAATAGAAGAAGAAACTGGATTAAAAGACATTAATTTTTTAGACGGTTTTAGGTATCTTATTAACTATCGATTTAGAAAAGAAGGCATGGTAGTTTCTAAAATGGTTTCGTTTTTTATCGCAGAAACAAAAACAAAAGAAGTTGAAGTTTCCTTTGAACATATTGGTTATCAGTGGATTAAATATTCTCAAGCTTTGAAGGAGCTTAATTTTGAAAACGATAAAGATATGTTTAAAAAAGCGCACAAATTTATTACAAAAAATGACTAAGGCTTTGCTTCTATATTCAAAAGGATTAGATTCGATTCTTGTTTTAAAAATTTTAGAAGAACAAAATATTAAAGTAAAGACAATTAATTTTGGAACTTGTTTTTTTGACGGAGAAATTGATATAGGAGAAGACCATTTAAAAATTGTCAAAGAGCCGAAATACGGAAGAGGTGTTGGAATGAATCCTTGTAGGGATTGTCATCTTTTAATGCTTAAAAAAGCTAAAGAAATTATGGAAAAAGAAGGTTATGATTTTATAGCTACAGGGGAAGTTGTTTCACAACGTCCTTTTTCTCAAAAAAAAGATCAGCTTTTGTTTCTAGAAAAAGAAGCTGATTTGGAGGGTTATTTACTTCGTCCACTTTCAGCAAAGTTACTACCTGAAACTATTGTTGAAAAAAAAGGTTTAGTTGATAGAAGTAAGCTTTACGACATTTCTGGCAAAAATAGGAAAAGACAACTTGAGCTTGCTAAAGAGTTTGGCTTGAAAGAGTTTCCAATGCCAGCAGGGGGATGTATTTTAACTGATAAAGAATATTCTAAAAACTTAAAACAACTTTTAGATATTAATCCTAACTTTAGTCAAAATGACGCTAAGGTTTTAAGGAAAGGAAGAGTCTTTTTTGAAGGAAAAACTTTGTTTATTATCTCTAGAGATGAAAAAGAAGGAGAGGAGCTTAAAACATTTTTAATTAAAAAAGATGTTTATTTAGAACCTGAAAACTTCCCAGGACCTTCAGTTTTAATTAGAAGTTTTACAGAAAATGTTAGTTCTGATATAATAGAAAAAGGAAAAGATCTGTTAATTAAATATTCAAAAAAAATTCCTAAAGATTTTAAAATATTAAAATATGAGAAATAAGTCTTTCACTTTAATTGAACTACTCGTAGTTATTGTAATCATCGGAATACTTGCCGGTGT
>JAQVLU010000040.1 GCA_028703995.1 Minisyncoccota bacterium | reverse complement strand
ATATGTGCCGCGGGTGGGACTTGAACCCACACGTCATTGCTAACAACGGATTTTAAGTCCGTCCTGTCTACCAATTCCAGCACCGCGGCATGAACTATTGAGGCGTGGAGCAGAATCGAACTGCTGATAAAGGTTTTGCAGACCTCTGCCTTACCACTTGGCTACCACGCCTTAAGTACAAGCATAGTAGCATAATTATTATTTTTTTTCTAGATCTTTGATCTTTTTTAAAATTTCTTCTATCTTTGCAGCCTCTTTTGTTCTTTTTTCTTCAGCGTATTCTATTCTTGGAACCGGTCTAATTTTTAATTTTTTATTTATTTTTTGTTGAAAAGAATAAATATTGTTATTTAAAACTTTAAACACAAAATCCTTATTTTCTTCAGGAAGAACAGAAACAAAAACCTTAGCTGAAAATCCATTTAAAGAAACCTCTACCCTAGTTATAGTTACCACAACATTAGAAGAAAAATCAAGTTCCTTTAAAAAAATTTGAGCTAATTCTTTTTGAATTATATTGTTAAGCTTTTCTTTTTTATACATTTATACTTTATATTTCACAAACTCTTCTTTATAAAAACGCAAAAGATCTCCTTCTTCAATTCTAACTTTTCCTTGGTAAAGTATTCCTGCTTCGTTGTCTTTATAAACAACATCTACTTTCTTTTTAGAAGTTTCGAGTCCCATAACCTTACCCTCCCCTATTTTTTCATTATTTCTGAATATTTCTACTTTAAGTCCTTTTTCAACTTGCCCAAAAACTACCCTTCCTCCTACAATTTGCTTTTCTTTTTCTGTTCTAAAGATAGCGAGCACATCTACTTCTCCTACATCAATTCTCTCTTTTTGCGCTACAAGAATAATATCCATTAATTCTCTTATTGTTTTTGCAAGATCATAAATGATATCAAAATTGTAAACATCGATTTTTGTATTTTGAATAATACTTTCTGCTATTTTATCTGTTTTTACTCTAAAAGATATTAAAGGTGCTTCTGAATTTTTAGCTAACTTAACATCTTTTTCATTAATATCTCCAACCTCTGCTTTTAGAATGTTAATTTTTACTTTATCTTGAGGAATAGTTTTAAGTATTTCTAAAATACCTTCAAGAGAACCAATCACATCCGCTTTAATGACCAAGTGAATAACCTTATCTCCTTCTTTAATACTTGGATTTTTAATCAATAATTCTTTTGACCTTATATTTTTATTAGATTCTTCAAAAGAAGAATAAACTTTAACTATTTCTCCCACTGAAGGAACTTCACTAAAACCACTTATATTAACTGGGTCTCCAGGAAAAGCTTTTAAAACATTCTTTCCATTAAAATCTTCGAAGGTTTTTACTTTTCCAGTTACTGAATTTGTTGCAATATAGTCTCCTCTTTCAATTATTCCTTGAGTGATAATGGCTGTCGCCGTAGGTCCTTTTTTTGAATCTAGTCTTGATTCTATAACCACAGCCTCTCCTTCTTTGTTAATATCAGTTTCTAAGTTTTCAATCTCCGCAACAAGTAAAATAATTTCAAGCAAACTGTCAATTCCTTGTTTTGTCTTAGCTGAAATCTCTACTGAAGGAATTTTTCCCCCTAAAGATTCTACCCACATATCTTCTCTTAAAAGTTCTTGCTTAACTTTTTCTGGATTAGCATTTTCTTTATCTATTTTATTTAAAGCAATAATCGGTGTTATTCCCGATTCTTTAATATGTTTTATGGCCTCTTTAGTTTGTTTTTTAATTCCTTCGCAAGCATCTATAACAAGAATTCCAATATCAGCTGCTTTAGCTCCTCTTGATCTTATAGCTGAAAAAGATTCATGTCCAGGAGTATCAATAAAAGTTATTTTTTGTCCATTATATTCTATCTGGTATGCACCAACGTGCTGAGTAATTCCTCCTGATTCCTTGCCTAAAACTCTAAAATCTTTAATCGCCATTAAAAGAGAAGTCTTGCCGTGATCAATATGTCCTAAAACAACCACAACTGGTGGTCTTTTAATTATCTCTATTTTATTTTCCTTTTGTTTTTTGATCATTGGTTGCTTCCTTTAAAATCTTTTCTTCTTCCTCTAAGAGCTGATACTCAGAAATACCATTAATAATGGGTTTTGTAAACACTCTTGAAGTATCGTTTCTAAAAAGAGAGGTTAAAATGAAACCATTATTTTTTTCATTAAGCAAGGTTAAAGTAAAACTTTGGTCTCCTCCCATATCAGAAAAAGAATTAAATCTTGAAATGGAAAATTTACTAAAATTTTGCAAAGCTTTAGTCTCCCCTTCTTTAATTCTATTTTCTAGCAAAACTATTTTTTGTTCTAACTTTTTAACATATTCAATAAGTTCAAGAACGTTTTTTGCTTCATCTAAATTTTTCTTTTTTTGAAATATCATTAGATTATAAATATCATTTTTTAACAAGACTGGCAAATATGTTTGGAAAGTCGTTGTCGTATTTAATTTTTGACGGAATTAAAAAACTTAAATTACCTCCTACAAAATGGACTATTCTGTTCGCTATTCTCCCTTTTATAATTTTAAAGAAGAAAAACTTTTTAACTCTACTATTATACTTTTTAAAATCAGGGAAAGTTTCTACTAAAAATCTTGCTTCATATAATTGCCAAATAATTCCTCCCCCGCTCCATGGTTTTGTTAAGCCTGTTGCGTCTCCAACCAAAGTGTATTTTTTATCTTTTGGAAGAATAAGTCCTTGAGGCACTAAGGCAAAACTCATATTAAGACCCTTCTTATCAAACTTTCTCCAAGCCTGTTTTAAGTTTTCTTTTGTTTCGAGTATTCCGTATTCCACATAATCACCTTTTGGAATATACCAAGCAAAACCATTTTTTGATTTTTCTGTTATTGTGATATCACTATTATCTTTTAAATCTTTTTCTATTTTCAATCCTACCTTAAACTTTGGATCTTTTAATCCTAAACTTTTTCTAATAAAAGAGTTTGCTCCGTCAGCCCCAATAATATAATCAAATTCCTCAAAAGAAGTTTTTCTGCTTTCAAAAACTATCTTAAACTGAGCTTCTTTTATCATTTTTAAAACGAGCTTTTCTCTATTTAAAACAAGATGGAAAGGATTAAACTCTAAAACAACATCTTTGTTTTTAAATTTAATCAAACATTTATTAATCCTGTTTTCAATTATTTCTTCATCAAGAGAAAGAAAATCTAAAACTCTTTTAGAAACTAAAGTTGAGCATGATTTTTTGCCTACTTTTTCAAGACTTTCTTTTTCAAACACAGTAACCTCAAAACCTTTTTTTTGAAGACTAGAAGCAGTGTAAAGACCAATAATTCCTGCTCCAACAATAGCTACTTTTTTCATAAAACTATTTAGATAATTAAATTGGAGCGGGTGAAGGGAATCGAACCCTCATAATCGGCTTGGAAGGCCGGTGCTCGACCATTGAGCTACACCCGCAAAGGTCTTTTGTCGGGGTACCAGGATTCGAACCTGGAATAAATCTTCCCAAAAGACTCGTGATAGCCGTTTCACTATACCCCGTAATAAGCAATATATATCATCTTTTTATTATTTAGTAAAGAGATGTGTTGATTTTTAATCTGATTTTTGCTATATATATTAATGTATTCAAATGCTCCCGTGGCTCAATTGGATAGAGCAACGGATTTCTAATCCGTAGGTTGCAGGTTCGAGTCCTGCCGGGAGCAC
>JAQVLU010000039.1 GCA_028703995.1 Minisyncoccota bacterium | reverse complement strand
GTCCTTCTTGAGGTCTCTCAACTATCTAAAAAAGAATTCGTCCCGTACAAAGAAGTTTGTGCTATTGCTCAGACAATGGATCTTTACCCTACCTCGCTCAGAGTTCCTTTTCTTCTGAGGGAAGCTTTTGAAGATCAAATTCAAGGAGAATGGTTTACGGTCTCAATCTCTTCTTTAGAAAAAGATTACACCCCTTATGTAAATCTTTGGCAAGAAAACGAAATACTTCATGTTGGTGCTGGACAATGTCTTTGCGTAAAAAATTTCTTTAAAAGCAATCTTATTGCTTTTGAAGCAAAGACCATAAACCTTTTTGAAATATGAAAAGGTTTTTGTTTACTTTTAAAGTTTTTATGTTAAAATTAGCCTATGAAAATTATAATTTTAGCTGGAGGAAAAGGAACTAGGCTATGGCCAATGTCAAAAAGCAATTTTCCTAAACAATTTTTATCCATAAAAGGAAAATCTTTATTCAAAAAAACCCTAGAAAGATGTCTTCTTTTGGAAAAAGAAGAAAACATTTATATCTCAACAAGTAACGATTATTCTTACTTCGTAGAAGAAGAATTAAAGGACATTAAAATAAAAAAAGAAAACATTCTAATAGAACCTTTTTCTAAAAATACTGGACCAGCGATCTTTTTCGCCTTAAGCAAAATAAAAGAAAAATGTTCACCCTCTGAGCTTATTCTTGTCTGCCCTTCAGACCATTCAATAGAAACAAATAAGGATTTTTTATCTTCTGTTAAAAAAGCTCAAAAAGTTGCTTCCTTAGGAAATATCGTTACTTTTTCTATTAAACCTAAAAAAGTGGAAACTGGTTATGGATACATTGAAACAAAAAAAGAATTTTTAAAAAAGATAGATAAAATAAGCTACTATAAAGTAGAAAAATTCATTGAAAAACCAAGTTATGAAAAAGCAAAAAAGCTAATTGATTCAAAAGAATATCATTTCAATTCAGGTATTTTTCTTTTTCCAATTGACCTTATGCTTGAAGAGTTTTCTTTAAAAACAAATCTAGATATTAATGATTTTAAAAACATAGAGTCTATTTCTATAGACAAAGCAATTATTGAAAAATCAAAAAATGTAGCCACTGTTATTGCTGAATTCAAATGGAGTGATGTTGGCTCTTGGGACTCTTTCTATGAAAATCAAGAAAAAGACAAAGATAGCAATGTTTTTTTAGGAAATATTATTTCTTCAAACACAAAAAACTGTTTAGCTATTAGTAATGATCGTCCTATCGCTTGTCTTGATTTAAAAGATCTTTTTATTATTGAAACAAGAGAGGTTGTTTTTATTGCTCCTAGGAATAAATCTCAAGAAGTAAAACTACTCGTTGAAGATCTAGAAAAAAAGAAACAGAAAAAAGTCTTAGAAAGTTCTAAAACTTTAAGACCTTGGGGAAGCTACACTGTAATTGAGGAAAAAGAAAATTACAAAATTAAAGAAATTGTTGTTAATCCTAAAAAAAGACTCAGTCTTCAAATGCACGAGCATCGTTCTGAACACTGGGTTGTTATTGAAGGAAGAGCAAAAGTGACTTTAGAAAACAAAGAATATTATTTAAACAAGGAAGAAAGTTTCTTTGTCCCAAAACAAAAAAAGCATCGTTTAGAAAACCCTTTTAATAGGCCCCTCAAAATCGTTGAAGTCCAAAATGGAAGCTATCTAGAAGAAGATGACATTGTGCGATTTGATGATGACTTCGGAAGGATTTAATTGCATATTTTTATAAACCTGATATAATATAAATATAATAATTATTTAATAATTTTTATGGCAAAAGGTAATAATTCAAGAAAAAAAGAGGTTAAAAAACCTAAGAAAGACAAGAAAAAATAACTTTTCTTTCAAAAAAAACACTTTAAATAGTGTTTTTTATTTCTTCTTACCTCCCTTTTTCTCAATTGTCATAATACTTTCTAAGGGAATAATGACGGGACTGTTTCTTTTTGTTTTTAAGGGAACAACTTTAACGGTTCCTTCAAAAACTTCACTCACTCTACACCGAACTGAGTTTTCAATATTGTTAAAAAGATTATTGTTTTCAACAACGAGAGTCCAGCCATTATCTTTTACAGAAATAAGATCTTCTTTTTGCATTTTTACCTCTATTAAAAAAATAGCAGAATTCTTTTAAAAAAGCAATTAAAGACAAAAACCGCTTATTAGGCGGTTTCTATTTTTGTTTTGAATATATTAATTATTAATATCTTCTTTGATTGCGTTTTTGCATCTTTTGTCTGTGACAGTCACGACATAAAAGAGGTCTATCTCCGCTTGGTTCAAATGGAAGCTCTGTAATTTCAGCTCCACATTCAGAACAAGTCCAATTTCCCTGGTACATCTTACGCTCGTCAAAATTGTTTTGATCGTTCATTTTTTGCTTGTTTATACTTTTTTAAAAGAATAAACTCTTAAACTAATTATGTAATTATAATACCACTAATGTTAAAATCTGTCAATCAAAAACTATCTTTTTTCTTGCAAAACAACCTGTTTCTTGAAAAGCTTTCCTTTTCTTAAGAAGCTTATTTCAACCTTTTGGTCTATCTTTGCTTTCCCTAAAAGTTCTGCTAAGGGAGTTTCCTTGCTAATCATTTTTTTATTAAAAGATATTATAATATCATATTCTCTAAGCCCTGCCTTATCCGCTGGAGAACCCTTGGCTACAGGATTTTCTCCGTACCTTTCTCTAACTATTAAAGCTCCTTTTTGAGTAGGAAGAGCATTCTCTTCGCTAATATGCTTATCTAAAAGAACATATTTCACTCCAAGATAAGGACGTTTAATTTTCCCGTGTTTTTTGATCTCTAAAAGATCATCTAATGCGCAATTAATAGGAATTGCAAAACCAATATTTTGGGCTTTTTCAATCATGGCCGTATTAATACCAATGACTTCTCCTTTTATATTAATAAGAGGGCCACCTGAGTTTCCATTGTTTATTGCGGCATCAGTCTGAAATAATCCTTTCAAATCAGTATGGAAATCCATTGAATCACAAGCTTTAATATTTCTGCTTAAACCGGAAATAATACCTAAAGAAATCGTATCTTCAAACTCCCCTAAAGAATTACCAATAGAAATGGCGTATTGACCCAATTCTACTTTATCAGAATTTGCTAATTTCAAATAAGGAAAATTATTCCCTTTAATTTTTAAAATAGCAATGTCAGTTAAAAAATCTCTTGATAAAACTTTAGCCACATATTTTTGTTTTGGACCAATAACAATCGTATAATCAGCGTCTAAGTCTTTTACTACGTGAGCACAAGTAAAAACATAGCCGTCTTTAGAAACAATAAAGCCAGAGCCTCCTCCGACTCTTGCTTGTCCTTTTTTATTCAAGTCTAAATCCCCTTGCAAGCATAAAAAACTAGTTGCATCTAACTTTGGAATATCTTTTGATGCCACAATCGTAATCACTGCGGGACAAACCTTTTGCGCTATTTTTTTTACAGGTGATCCTATCATCAAAAACATTTTAACATGTTTATATCTTGAAAGCAACTCAAAAAATTGCTAGTCTTTATATATAGTCCCCGTAGTTCAATGGATAGAACAAGAGACTCCTAAGCTCTAGATGCAGGTTCGATTCCTGCCGAGGACACATTTAAAGGGCTCATGGCTCAATTGGTAGAGTATCTCCATGGCATGGAGAGGGTTACGGGTTCGAGTCCCGTTGAGTCCAC
>JAQVLU010000007.1 GCA_028703995.1 Minisyncoccota bacterium | reverse complement strand
GAAAATTTATAAATCGCTTGACAATATCAAAATTATTATAAATAATGATATTAGAATATCAAAATTATTATAAATAATGATATTAGAATATGATTAATAGAAAAATAAAAAAAAATATAATAGAAAATTTTTTTAAAGGTAATGTGATTATTATTTACGGAGCAAGACAGGTTGGTAAAACAACGCTTGTTAAAGAAATAGCTAGTGAATATAGTAAGGATTCTAGTTATTTTAATTGCGAACTAGCTTCCGTTCAAGAAGCATTGTCTGTTCCAGAACCTAAAAGAATTAAAGATTTTCTAGGCAGTAGCAAGATAATTATTTTAGATGAAGCTCAGAGAGTTAAGAACATAGGATTAATTTTAAAAGTTTTAATTGATGCTTATCCTGAATTGCAGATTATAGCGACTGGTTCTTCTTCATTTGATTTAGCTAACGAAGTTAACGAACCTTTAACAGGAAGAAAATTAGTTTTTGATCTTTTTCCGTTATCTTTAGAAGAAATAATGGGAGATATGGGCTTTTTAGAAGTAGAATCTAATTTAGAAAGAATTCTAAGGTTTGGATCTTATCCTGAAGTTTTCTTTTCTAACGAAAAAGAAGCTATTATTAAATTAGAAGAAATTTCTTCTAGTTATTTATTCAAAGATATTTTAAATTTTGACAAGATTAAGAAATCAAGCGTTTTGGTTAAACTGTTACAACTTCTTGCTCTGCAGATTGGTAGTGAAGTTTCATATAATGAATTAGCGACTAAATTAGGAATTAATAGGATAACGGTTGAAAAATATATTGATATATTAGAGCAGTGTTTTATTGTTTTTAGATTAAATTCTTTCAGTAGAAATCTAAGAAATGAAATTTCAAAATCAATTAAAGTCTATTTTTATGATTTAGGAATAAGGAATATTTTAATTAAGAATCTTAACCCCTTAAGTATTAGAAATGATTCTGGGTTTTTATGGGAAAATTTTTGTATTATAGAAAGGATGAAGAAAAATAAATATAGTAATGTTTTTGCTAACTATTATTTTTGGAGAAACTTTGAGAAGAAAGAAATTGATTTTATAGAAGAAAGAGGTGGAAAATTATATGCTTATGAATTTAAAATAAACAAAGAGGAATCAAAAGCACCATCTATTTTTTTAAAAACATACACTAACGCAGAATATAAAACTATTAATAATAAAAATTACCATACATTTTTAATAAAAGATTGAGAGATATCATGATATGACCTCGTATAGGTACTTGAAAAAAAATAAAAGATGTACTATATTAAATTATAGAAACAGAGGAAGCTCTTGTTTTATATTTTTTAATATGTTATATATTGATTATTGATTAATTATTATTATGGAAAAAATCACAGAAAAAAATACAAACAATACAACGGTAGTAGAAGAAATGATTCAAGCAGGGCTCGGTTTTGGACATCAAGTATCTAAACTTCATCCAAAAATGAAACCATATGTTTCAAAAATAAAAGACGGTGTTCAATTGCTTAATCTTGAAATTACTGCTCAAAAATTAGAAGAAGCTTTAGCCTTTGTTAAAGAAGCTAAAAAAGAAGGAAAAACTTTCTTATTCGTAAGTACAAATCCAGCGCTTAGAAGTGTTGTTAAAAGAGCTGCTGAAAAAACAAACTCTTTTTATGTTGTAGAAAGATGGATTGGTGGAATTTTAACAAACTTTTCAGAGATTAAAAAAAGATTGAAATATTTCAATGAACTTGAAGAACAAGTTTCTTTGCCTGATTTTTCAGAAAAATACGTTAAGAAAGAAAGACTTCAAATTATTAAAACTCTTGAAAGATTAAAATTAAAGTTTGGAGGAGTAAAGAAAATGGAAAAGGTTCCAGACGTTATTTTTATTGTTGATTTACAAAAAGATAAATTGTCTTTTGAAGAAGCGGTTGCTGTTAAAAAAACAATTATTGCTATTACTGATACAAACGTTAATCCTTCAAAGGTTAATTATATGATTCCTGCTAACGATGATGCTTTATCATCTGTGGAATATATTTTAAATAAAATTACTAATTCAATCGAAGAATAATATGGTTTCAATAGAACTTATTAAACAATTGAGAGCGGAAACAGACATTTCACTCGCTGAGTGTAAAAAAGCTTTAATAGAAGCTGATTCTGATATAGAAAAAGCTAAAGAAATTTTAAAAAAGAAAGGACAGACCATGGCGGCTAAGAAAAGCGACAGGGAAGTTTCTGTTGGAATGATTGATTCATATATTCATGCCGGAGGACAGGTAGGGGTACTTATTAAAGTTTTCTGCGAGACAGACTTTGTAGCAAGAGGAGAAGCTTTTAAGGAGCTTAGTCACGAACTTGCGCTTCAAATAGCTTCAATGAAAGCTGTTTATGTAAGTGAGAATGAAATTCCAGAAGATGTTCTTCAGAAAGAATTAGAAATTTATAGAGAACAGGTTAAGGAAGACAAAAAACCAGAAGAAATTAAGGAAAATATTATTAAAGGAAAGTTAGACAAATTTAAAAAAGAATCTTGTTTATTATCTCAACCATGGGTAAAAGATAATTCAATAACTGTTCAAGGATTAGTTAATGATTATATTGCAAAATTGGGCGAGAATATTATAATTAAAGAATTCGTTAGGTATGAGCTTTGAAATCATCGCTTTAGCGATAATGATTTTTAGTTTTTTAGGAATGGTAGCGATAATTGGAAGAAGAGTTCCTGCAATTGTTACACTTCCTAACAATCCAAACTTAATTCCAATGAATGATTTGAAAGAAAGATTAACAAGAGAGGGAAAAGATCTTCTTAAAAAAAATTATTTCCAAATTCAGCTTTTTATTCAAAAAGGACTTTACAGAATTAGAATAGTAATTTTAAGATTAGATAACAAGATATTTAATTTGAATTTAAGGTTGAAAGAGAGGTCAAAAAAGACAAAAGAAGATATTGATTTTGAGCTCGATGATATCAAAAATAAGTTAAAAAATAAATAAGCCGGCATAGCTCAGTGGTAGAGCAACTGTTTTGTAAACAGTAGGTCGGGGGTTCGAATCCGTCTGCCGGCTCCAAGATTTGACAAATAGAATTATTTAAGGTAAGTATAGTGATGTGGTGCATTGAAAATTTAATAGATTCACAATAGTTTTTAAAGAACAACAATAATTTTTTAGAGTTGTTCCGCTTATTTTTTTAGAGAGTTTGATCCTAGCTCAGGATGAACGCTGGCGACGTGGATAAGGCATGCAAGTCAAACGGTTTTTATTTCTTGCTTGCAAGAAGTAAAAGCAGTGGCGAACTGGTTAGTAATACGCAGATAACCAACCCCCTACACGGGGATAACTTGGAGAAATCCAGGCTAATACCCGATGGTCTGAAATTTGATCTTAGATTATTTTATTAAAGTAGTTTAAGATCAGGTTTCAGTAAAGGTTTATTCCGGTAGAGGATGGGTCTGCGCCCTATCAGCTTGTTGGTGAGGTAATAGCTCACCAAGGCGATGACGGGTAGGCGGAGTGAGAGCTTGACCGCCAACAATGGCACTGAGATACTGGCCATACTCCTACGGGAGGCTGCAGTCGAGAATATTGGTCAATGGACGAAAGTCTGAACCAGCGACGTCGCGTGTAGGAATAAGATCTTCGGATTGTAAACTACTTTTATGAGGGAAGAATTTATGACGGTACCTTATGAATAAGGGGTGACAAAACTCGTGCCAGCAGTAGCGGTAATACGAGTGCCCCGAGCGTTATCCGGATTAATTGGGCGTAAAGGGTCTGTAGGTGGTTTATTATGTTTCTCGTTAAATCTTTAGGGCTTAACCTTAAAGCTGCGGGAAAAACTGGTAAACTAGAGGATGTTAGAGGTTAGCGGAATGTCTGGTGGAGGGGTGAAATCCGTTGATATCAGACAGAACACCAAAAGCGAAGGCAGCTAGCTGGAGCAATCCTGACACTGAAAGACGAAAGCGTGGGGATAAAAAAGGATTAGATACCCTTGTATTCCACGCCCTAAACGATGAACACTAGCTATTGCAAGTGTCGACCCTTGCAGTGGCAAAGCTAACGCGTTAAGTGTTCCGCCTGGGAAGTACGGCCGCAAGGCTAAAACTCAAAGGAATAGACGGGGACTCACACAAGCGGTGGATCACGTGGCTTAATTCGACAGTAAGCGTGGAACCTTACCAAGGTTTGAAACTCTAATGAAATCCTTCTGAAAGGAAGGCCCTCCGCAAGGACATTAGAGCAGGTGCTGCATGGTTGTCGTCAGCAGGTGGCTTGAGTTGCTCCCTTAAATGGGGTAACCTGCGCAACCCTTGCCCTATGTTTTACATGTCATGGGGGACTGCCTAGGACAACTAGGAGGAAGATGAGGATGACGCCAAATCAGCATGGCCCTTTGATACCTTGGGCTGCACACGTGATACAATGGAGACGACAAAGGGGTGCGAAAAGGTAACTTGAAGCAAATCCCAACAAACGTTTCCTCAGTTCAGATTGAGGTCTGCAACCCGACCTCATGAAGCCGGAATCGCTAGTAACCGTGGATCAGCCATGTCACGGTGAATGTGTCCCTGGGTCTTGTACTCACCGCCCGTCACGTCAAGCGAGCTGGGGGTGCCCGAAGTCCCATTTTTATGGGCCGAAGGTAAATTCAGTAAGAAGGACGAAGTCGTAACAAGGCACGGGTAGCGGAAGCTGCTCGTGGATCATTTATTTAATTAAATGGTTGACTAAAATTAATTCTTGAGAGATCTCTGAATTAATTCTAAGGTGTTGATCTTTGCACCTAAAAGGAAGATCGTTCCAAATAAGCGGAACAACTTTGAAAAATTATGAAAACAGGCTATTTGCAATATAGGTTATTTAAATTGTTTTATCAGCAGGCAGCAGATAAGATGTGTAATGATTTTAAGGATTATATATCTTTAAATGCAAACGTGTTAGATTTAGGATGTGGATCAGGGATTTTAGCAAAGAAAATAGAAAAAAAATTTAAAGCCAATATTCAAGGAGTTGATGTTGTGGATATGAGAGTGAATGATGTTTCTTTGAAAATATATAACGGAAGTGATTTATCTTTTATTTCTGATAATGAATTTGACACAGTTTTAATTAGCTATGTTCTTCACCACACAGAAAATCCGGAAAGCATATTAAAACAAGCGAAGAGAATAACAAAAAAGAATATTATAATCTTCGAAGATATGAACGAAGGGCTTTTGGGAAAAATCTATTGTTATTTTCATGGAAGATTATTTGATTTTTTCTTTTTAAGAAAAAGTATTCCCGCAAAGTTTTTTAACGAAAAAGAATGGAAAGAAATTTTTAATGAATTGGGGTTAAAAATAGTTTATTCAAAAAGTAAAAAGTATTTTTTAAATCCAGTTAAAAGGAAGATGTTTGTCTTAGAAAAGATGGGTGTGTAGCTCAGCTGGTTAGAGCGCGTCACTGATAATGACGAGGTCCCTGGTTCGAGTCCAGGCATACCCACATTATCAAATAATGAGGGCCGATGGCTCAATTTGGTAGAGCACCTCATTTGCAATGAGGGGGTTCGGGGTTCGAGTCCCCGTCGGTCCACAAAAAAAAGAACACTACAAGTAGTGTTTTTTTGTTTAAGCTTGCAATGTGTAACCGATTACTAGTTCGGTAGAGCATTCAAGCTGAACAGGGATGAAATGATTTTCTTCTTTTGAGAAAAGTTTCGACATAGCTTCGTCTTTAGTTTTAGCTAATACAATTTCTTTTCTTGGTCCTTTTTTTCCGTAGAGTTTAAACGTGAAGCATCTCATTTTGTTTCTCCTTAGGTTCTATTTAAATTATAACATATTTTAATAAAAAGTCAAATAAATAGCGATAAAGGTAGAGGGTTAAAAGTAAAATATTGTGGATAATTTTAAAGACTTGACAAATCCTAAAACTCTGCTAAATTAGATATTGTATGTGAAGGTATTTGAAAGGATTAGAAGAAACCTTATGTTTAAGTGTTTTTTATTTTCTGAGGAATTCTAACATATTTGCAACTTGAAAATTTAATATACTTGTTAATGAGGTTAATATTTGCTAGTCAAGAATTTATTTCTTAAATTTAAGGGCAAATGGTGGATGCCTCGGGACTAGAAGCGAAGAAGGACGTGGCGTAGCTGCGATAAGCTTCGGGGAGGTGTGTAGCAACCTTTGATCCGGAGATCTCCAAATGGGAAAACCCAATCTTGGTAATACAAGATTATCTTTAGGTGAAAGCTTAAAGAGGCAAACCCGGTGAAGTGAAACATCTTAGTAGCCGGAGGAAAAGAGAACAATAGTTATTCCCTTAGTAGCGGCGAGCGAAAAGGGAAAAGCCCAAAATCATTTGTATCTTTGATACAAATGGTGGTTGTAGGGAGATAACGTCTTTTAAAAGAGGAAGTTTAAAAGTTAAATTAATTAATTGAAGTTTCTGGAAAGAAACGCCATAGAAGGTGATAGCCCTGTACGTGAAAATTAGTTTGCGCTTCTTGTTATCTTACCTGAGTACCGTCGGATCAAGAAAAGTCGGCGGGAATCTAGCAGGACTACCTGCTAAGGCTAAATATAATCTAGTCACCGATAGTGAACCAGTACCGTGAGGGAAAGGTGAAAAGCAGTCCGATAAGGACGGTGAAATAGACCCTGAAACCATTTTGCTTACAAAGAGTCAGAGCTGCTTTATGCAGTGATGGCGTGCCTTTTGCAGAAGGAGCCAACGAGTTTTTTTTGTCAATTTTGTCTAAGTGCTTATGGCACGTAGGCGTAGGGAAACCGAGTCTTAATAGGGCGATTACAATTGGCGGAAAAAGACCCGAAGCCAGACGAGCTTGCCATGACCAGGGTGAAGCTTGCAGAAATGCAAGTGGAGGCCCGAACCCGTAGGTCGTTCAATTCCTTGGGATGAGTTGTGGTAAGGAGTGAAAAGCTAATCGAGTTTGGTGATAGCTGGTTCTTCCCGAAATAGTTCTAGGGCTAGCCTCGCTTATTTTTCTTTGGGGGTAGAGCTCTGAAAGAGATGCCATTGGGCTTCGGCCCGGGTATTTCTATCAAACTACGAATACCAAAGTATTTAGAGCGGGAGTTGGACTGTGGGAGCAAATTTCCATAGTCGCGAGGGGAACAACCCAGATCATCATCTAAGGTCCCTAAATCTAAACTAAGTGTCAAGAAGGAGGTGAGATTTCATCGATAGTTAGGAGGTTAGCTTAGAAGCAGCTATCCTTTAAAAAGTGCGTAACAGCTTACTAATTAAGAGATTTCGCGCCGAAGATTACCGGGACTCAAGTTTAGTACCGAAGATATGAGATTATTACTTTTAGTAATAATCGGTAGGGAAGCGTTTCTATTGCACTGAAGCTAAATCGTGAGATTTGGTGGAGCGATAGGAAGTGAGAATGTTGGCATAAGTAACCGCAATCATGGTGAGATTCCATGACGCCGTAAATCCAAGGTTTCCTTAGCAATGATAATCATCTAAGGGTTAGGCGGGCCTTAGGAAAAGCCGAAAGGTTTATCTGATGGACAGCAGGTTAATATTCCTGCCCTTTGATATTTTTTCCGCGAAGTGACGTAATTTAGTAGTCTATAAAGATAAATGGATTTCTCTTATAGGTGAACATATTACCCAGAAAAGCTTCAAGGAGCCAAAAATATTAAAACCGTACCGCAAACCAACACAGGTGGATGAATGTAAATGCATTCAGGCGAACAAGTGAAAGCTCCTGAAGGAACTCGGCAAAAAAGTGGTCGTAACTTCGGAATAAGACCTTCCTTTGCATTAGCTTGCTAATTGTAAAGGACGCAGTTAACGTATCTCAAACGACTGTTTATCAAAAACACAGGTCCCTGCTCAACTCGTAAGAGGATGTATAGGGGCTGAGGCCTGACCAGTGCCAGAGTGTTAACAGCGACGGTTGTCTCGCTTTTACTTTATAAATATAGAGTTATTATCTAGAAATAGATTTATTTTATTCAAGCAAATATTAACAAAACAAAACAAAAATAGACATTAGTGTGTCTTTTCGATAAAAAAACTAGGTAGTAATTCACATTTGTAACGTGTAAGCGGGACAGCTGATTGCTTCAAGCCTCTGGTGAACGTCCGCGGTAACTCTGACCGTGTTAAAGTAGCGTAATCCCTTGTCGGGTAAGTTCCGACCCGCTTGAAAGGCTTAACGATTTGAGAACTGTCTCCAGGAGTTGCTTGGTGAAATTACAATGGGGGTGAAAATGCCTCCTACCTGTGGCTAGACGAGAAGACCCCAGGAGCTTTACTATATCCTGGTATTGAATTATGATTTTAGATGCGTAGCATAGGTGGAAGACTTTGATGTCATGCTTTCGGGCATGGCGGAGTCGCCAGTGAAATACCACCCTTTTATTGTCATGGTTCTAACCTTTGTACTTTATTTAGAGTATGAAGAGACAGTGCTTGGTTGGTAGTTTAAGTGGGGCGCTTTCCTCCTAAAAAGTAGCGGAGGAGTTTCAAGGTTGGCTAGATCCGGATGGAAATCGGATTGGTCCTGCAAAGGGATAAGCCAGCTTAACTGCAAGACGGGTATGTCGCGCAGATGCGAAAGCAGAACTTAGTGAACCGACCTTGGTTCGTAGGACCGAGGAAGATCATCAGATAAAAGCTACCCTGGGGATAACAGGCTGGTAGTATCCAAGAGTCCATATCAACGATACTGTTCGGCACCTCGATGTCGGCTCATCACATCCTGGGGCTGTAGAAGGTCCCAAGGGTTTGGCTGTTCGCCAATTAAAGTGGTTCGCGAGCTGGGTTCAGACCGTCGTAAGACAGGTTGGTTTCTATCTACCACAGGCGCCGAGTCTTGAGAAGAGTTGCTCCTTGTACGAGAGGATCGGAGTGAACCAATCTCTGGTGTACCAATTGTCATGCCAATGGCATCGTTGGGTAGCTATTATTGGGAAGGGATAAGAGCTGAAAGCATCTAAGCTCGAAGCCCACTTCAAGATTAAGACTCATACTCAGGTTAAAGACTATGACCTTGATAGGGTGCAGGTGTAAGTTCCGTGAGGGATTAAGCCGAGCACTACTAATTGAGATTTGAAATAAATTAATTGGCTAGCAAATATTAGCCTCGAAAGCAAGTATATTAAAAAAACCTTATTGTTTTAAATATGGGGATAATACCGCAAGTGCCCCACCTGATACCATTCCGAACTCAGAAGTGAAACCTTGCAGGGCCGATGATAGTTCACGCGAAAGTAGGTCGTCCCCATTTTTAAGACAATAAGACAAAAAAGAGCTTTAAGGGCTCTTTTTTTGTTGACAAAGACAGCTTTCTATTCCATACTTTCAAAAGTCCTTAAAGGAGGAATTTTTTAATGGTATCAAGAAATCCTAGTTTTACTAGCTCAAAAAAGATTTTTGAAAGAAGAAGATGTTCAGCTTTGTATTTAATGAAGTTTATGTCTTTATGTGAGGTTGCAATCTTTAAACCTCTTTCAGAAACATGTCTTGAAATGAAACTTGAATTGAAAGAAGGTAGAGAAGAATTAATGAAGTTCTCTTCAAAAAACGTTCCTGAAATTTTAGAAGAATCTTTAAGAATAGAAGCTAAACTTCAAGAAGTAGCGGAAGCTTGGGAAGCGGAAGAAATTTTAATTAAAGGTATTAGTTCTCTTGCGGAGTTAGAAGAGCTAGTTTTAGCTCATAAGAAATTTTATGATTTCTTACTTTTCTTGCTTCATAACTATTATCCCATTGAATCGATCGCTCTTAGCGCTTCAAAGATTCTTAAAGAAGCCGAGAATAGGGAATGGAATATAGATTTAAGGCGGATGATAGACGCTATTGAGTTTGTTGAGCTTTTAAACAAAGAAAGACAATTAAGAGAAGGAATCAAAGAGTGTTTTAAAAACTCTCAGCTATTTTCCTTAAGGGTCATTCCTCATAAATTTGCCGAGTAATTTAATTATTCGGTTTTTTTTACTTGCATTTGTTATTATTTAACATTATAATAGTCTTATATTTATGAAAACTTTTAACTTAAAAAGAATTGTTTTTTTATTGCTAATAGCTTTAGCAATTATTTTTGTTTGTTCCTTATTTAAAGATCAGATTAAAAATGGGATGCAAAATAGTTTCAGCGGAGTGAAAAGTTTTTTTTGGAACTTAACTACAAGAGATAGTAAGAGTTGTAACTTTAATGAAGCTAGTTATGATATTAAGCTTTCTAGACTTAGCTTGCTTGAAGAAGAGAACGTTCTTTTGAAAGAAATTATTGGAATTTCTCTTCACGAAGACTATGTTTTTGAAATTGCAGGAGTGACTCAAAAGAATATCTTAGAAGATGTGATTGCTGTAAATAAAGGAGAAAAAGATGGAATCAAGGAAGGTATGCCTGTTTTAACAAGTGAAAAAGCGCTTGTTGGAAAAGTTTTTAAAACTTACCCTGATTATTCAGAAATACTTTTGATAACAAGTAAAAAAAGTGTAATTGATATTAAAATTATTTCTGAAGGAGATTACGCAATTGCAAAAGGGGAGGATAACTTAAAGATTGCTTTAGATAGTTTAGAAAAAAAATCTTTAGTCAAAGAAGGAGATGTTTGCATTACTTCTTCTTTAGGGGGACATTATGAAGAAGGGCTACTTGTTGGAAAGATTTCAAGCATTACTAATTTAGCTTCAGAGGTTTTTAAAACAGGAAGCATTGAACCGTTTTTTAACTTAAACGATTTAGATAAAGTTTTAATTATTAAAAATGATAAGTAAAATTTTAAAAATATTTCTTTTAATCTTTTTTTGGTTTTTTATACTTCTCCTTGAAACAAGCTTACTGAATAGTTTTAATTTAATGCTTTTATTAGTTATTATTATTAATTTAATTGAAGACCCAGAAAGCAATTTGGGGATTGTTAGCGCTTTTTTAGCTGGCATTCTTATTGATTTTAATACAACTACTTATGAATTTGGAATCTTTTCTTTGAGTTTTGTTATTTTTTCTCTTTCTGTCAAAATTATTTTAATAAAGTTTTTAAAAATTCCATATGTTTCATGGCTTCCGAAAATCTAAAAAAGGACATTCTATTGAAATAGAAGATATTTCTATAGATAGTGTTATTCAAAAGAATTACAAAAATTCAATCTTAGCTTCTCAAAAAAGAGAAACTACAATTGGGGAAAGAGCTTTTGTGGGTCTTTTTATTTCTTTTTTTCTTTGCCTTCTTTTGATTCTTTGTATTTCTTTTTTCTATCAAGTAATTAATCCTAACAGTTTTTTAGTAAAAGCAGAAAAGAATAGATATATTTTTAAAGAAATAAACACACAAAGAGGGATAATTTATGACCGTAATTTCAATGAACTTGTAGAGAATAAATTGATGTTCAATTTAGTTCTTGAGGGAGAGGCTACAGAAAAAAGCATTAAGCAAATTTCAGACATTTTAAATCTAGATTTTGAAAAATTAAAAAAAGATATTTCAGAGAATGAAGAAGAAAAAATGTATCTTTTAAAAAACTTAACAAATGAACAAGTTATTGTTTTGAAAACAAATATTAATGATTTAACTGGTTTTGCTCTCGAAAAGAAAAGTCTTAGGGGGTACAAAGACGGAGAAATCTTTTCTCATGTAATTGGATATGTTGCTCTAGACGAAGAAATCGGAAAAGATGGCATTGAAAAACAATATGAAGAAATTTTAAAAGAAAACAAAGGGGTGATCAAATACGAAAGAGACGCCTTAGATAATATTTTAAGCGAAGAATTGGTTAAGGATCCAGAGTCTGGAAAAAGTCTAATTTTAAATATTGACAAAGACCTTCAAATAAAAAGCGCCGAAGTGCTTGAAACTGCTGTTTTTGAGGCTGGTGGAAAAGGAGGGGCGGTTATCATTATGAATCCTAATACAGGCGAAATACAGACTCTTGTAAGCTATCCTTCTTATGATAATAATTTTTTCTCTTCTAATTTTACAAGCAAAGAGTATGAAACCTTGCTTTCTCAAAAAAATGTTTCTTTCTTTAATAGAGCCATAAGTGGAGGATATCCTATTGGTTCAACTATAAAGCCAATGCTTGCAACCGCTTTCTTGGAAGAAGATATCATTGACGCAGAAACGAACATTAATTGTCAGGGGGGAATAGAATTAAGTGACGGAACTTTTAAAAGTGATTGGACAACTCACGGATTAACTAACATAAGAAAAGCGATTGCCGAATCTTGTGATGTTTATTTCTATATTTTAGGAGGAGGATACAAAAACATTAAAGGATTGGGAATAGAGAAGATTAGTGCTTACTTGTATAAATATGGTTTTGGTAAGAAAACGGGAATTGATCTTCCTTCTGAAAATAGTGGTTTTGTAGGAGACTCAATTTGGAAAGAAGAATCGTTAGGAAAGGTTTGGTATCCAGGAGACACGTACAATATTTCAATTGGACAAGGATATATTAAAGCGACTCCTCTTCAGGTCTTGGTGGCCATTTCAGCTATCGCTAATGGGGGAAAGATTGTTAAGCCTCAAATAGTACAAGGAATTGTTGATGATAACAAAAATATTATTCAAACCTTTGCGCCAGAAATAATTTCCGAAAACTTCATTTCTTCTGAAAACTTAAAAGTGGTTCAAGAAGGAATGAGGCAAACCGTAACATCAGCAAGTGGTTCCGCGCCTTCCTTTAATGCCTTGCCAATCAGTCTTGCCGCTAAGTCAGGAACCGCTGAAACAGGTTCGGGGACTTATCACAATTGGATGGTTGTCTATGGTCCTTATGAGGATCCAGATATGGCGATGATTGTCCTTGTGGAAAATGTTTCTTCCTTTGGGGGAATAACTCAGGGAGTCGTAAGAGAAATAGTCAATTATTATTACGAAAAAAACATTGACAAAGATAGTAATAATTGATAAGTTAAAAAAACTATTAAATTTAAAAATATGTCAGAAAAATATTTAACAAAAGAAGGTCTAGAAAAGCTTAAAATAGAAATAGAAAGACTAAAGAAAGAAGAAAGAATAAAGGTAGCTAAACTCCTTGAAGAAGCTATCTCTTTTGGTGATTTATCAGAAAACGCAGCTTATGATGAAGCTAAAGAAGCTCAAGCTCTTTTAGAGGGAAAAATTGCTAGTTTAGAAAATACTATTAATAACGCTATTATTATTAAAGAAAGCGATAACGGGTTTGTAAATATTGGTTCAACAGTAACGGTTAAATGGAAAGACAAGGAAGATACTTTTTCTATTGTTGGAGAAGAAGAATCTAACCCAATAGAAAAAAGGATTTCTTTTAAATCTCCCTTAGGAAAAGCACTTTTACAAAAAAGTAAGGGGGCAAAAGTAAGTGTTAAAACGCCAAGTGGAGATATTGAGTATTTAATTTTAGAAATAAAGTAAATTAAAAAAGGCCTTTAAAAGGGTCTTTTTTATTTGACTTTTTTATTTATTTAAATTAAGAAATAGATAGATGATCATTGAAATTAGTACTTTGATTGAAGGCTTTTCTCTTTTAAAGCTTTCGTACCTCCTTTTAGGAATCTTCGCTTTTTTTCTTTTAAAAAAGACGCTAGATAATCTTTTTCCTAAAGAAGATGGAAACTGTACTTGCGAGCAATTGAATAGAAATAGAGAAACAAGGGGACTTATCTTGACTCTCATTGGAATATCAATTTTATTTATTCCGGCAATTATTTCTATTTTTTGGCCCGAAATATTTATACTCTTACTGATAGACATTCTTTTCGTTTGGTCTCTAGGTTTAGTATTTTTCGCAAAACAAATGCCGATCGGTTCTTCCGAATAAAAGCATTTGTTTTTTATTTTGAAAGCATTGAAATTTTATTAATTTTGAGATAAGATTATGTCATGGCAACAATAAATGAAATTACAAAGAATAGAAAAGAAAAGATTAAAGAAGTAGAAAAATTAGGCAAAGAGGCTTTTCCTATTAAAACAAAAAGAACTCATACAATAAAGGAAGTTATTGCTGACTTTGAAAATCTTTTAACAAAACAAGTTTCTCTTGTTGGAAGAATAAGAACTTTGAGAGGTCATGGAGGCTTGACTTTTATTGATTTTCAAGATGGAGAAGGAATTTTCCAAGCTGTTTTTATGAAAGATAAAATGGGAGAAAAAGCTTACGAATATTTTAAAGAAACTTTTGATGTCGGAGATTTTATTGAAATTACTGGAACATTATTCATTACCAAAAGAGGAGAAAAAACAATTGAAGTTTCTGATTTTGAAATGCTAACAAAAAGTTTAAGACCCTTGCCAGAAAAATGGCATGGACTTAAAGACATAGAGGAAAGATATAGAAAAAGATATTTAGACTTATTGTTCTCAGAAGAAATAAAACAAAACTTTATAAAAAGATCACAAATTATTTCAAGCATTAGAAATTTTTTACAAGAAAATGGTTTTATGGAAGTAGAAACACCGACCCTTCAAACTCAATATGGAGGAGCGAGGGCAAAACCATTTAAAACTCACTTGAATGCTTACGATTTAGATGTTTTTTTAAGAATCTCTCCAGAACTTTATTTAAAAAGACTTTTAGTCGGAGGGTATGAGAAAGTTTTTGAAATAGGAAAATGTTTTAGAAATGAAGGAGTTGATAAATCTCATAACCCAGATTTTACAATGCTTGAGTTTTATCATGCTTATAGTGATTACATTGAATTAATGAAATTAACCGAAAAGCTTTTTGAAAGAATTTTGAAAGATGTTTTTAAAACAATGAATTTAAAAATAGGGGAAGAAGAGGTTAATTTTGAAGGACCTTTTGAAAGAATAGAATTCTTTGCTTTACTTGAAAAATATACAGGCATAAAATATGAAGAAATTAATGAAGAAGGATTACTTAAAAAAGCAAAAGAGCTAAAGGTGGATGTTCCGAAAGGGGCTGATAAGGCAAACATTGCTGATGAGATTTACAAGAAATACTGTAGACCTAATGTCATTAAACCTACTTTTGTTATTCATTATCCAAAAGGATTTCAACCACTAGCAAAAGGATTGAAAGGAGTTGATAAATTAGCTAATTTTCAACTTTTAATTGCGGGAGTAGAAGTGGTGAATGCTTTTTCAGAACAAAACGATTCAATAGAACAAGAAAGAGTTTTAAAAAGTCAAGAAAAGCTTTTTAAAGAGGGTTTTGAGGAAGCTCAAAGATCAGACGAAGAGTTTATTGAAGCCTTGGAGTATGGTATGCCACCAGCAGCAGGTTTTGGAATGGGAATAGATAGGCTAACTATGCTTTTAACTAATTCAAG
>JAQVLU010000038.1 GCA_028703995.1 Minisyncoccota bacterium | reverse complement strand
TTTTAAAGACTTGGGGGAAGCTGCTCTTGATGGGGCGCTTATGTCGGCTCAAGGGAATACAGGAATTATCTTTACAGGTTTTTTAGTTGGTTTCTTTGATGAAATAAAAAATGATTCTAAATTAAACAGCAAAGAATTAGCAGAATGTTTTAAAAAAGGAGCTGAAAGAGCCAAAGACTCTATCCAAAATCCTCAAAAGGGAACTATTTTAGATGTTATGTCTGCTTTTGCTCTAGAATTAAAGAAAGAAGCGGAAACAAAAAAAGATATTCTTAAAAACTTTGAAAAAGCAATTAAAAAAGCGCACAAAGCTCTTTTAAACACAACTGAAGAGATGCCTCTTTTGAAGCAAGCCGGAGTCGTTGATGCAGGAGGTCTTGGTTTTTTAATGATTCTAGAAACCTATTTTGATGTTTTAATTGAAAACGATAATCCTTTTTCTAAGAAAATTATCAAAAAAAGTGTTCAAACAAAAAGATTAGTTCAAATCTTGACCAATAGATACGAAGTGGTTTCTTTAATGAGGGAAATTTCTTTAAACGAAGGAGAGATGTATGAAAAGCTAAAAGATTTAGGAGATTGTTTAGACATTATTACAGTTAAAAACAGAGCAAAAATACATATTCATACAGACGATCCATATATCGTAAGAGATGTTATCCGAACTTTCGGAGAAGAAGAAACAATGAGAATCGAAGATATGGCTAGAGAGGTTTTAGGAGAAGAGTCTGTAGTTAGAAGTAAAATAGGGATTGTTACGGACGAGATCAGCTCAATTAATGAAAAAAATATTCAGCACTATAAGATAGAATCTATTCCTTACAAAATAGAATGGGATGGAATAGATAAACTACCCGGAGAAAGTATTACAGAGAAGCTTAAAGTAGCTAAAGAGAATGGTTTTAAATACTCTCCTTTTGCTAATCCTATTAATGCAAAGTTTTTTAAAGAAGCGTTTGAGAAACAACTAGAGACATTTGAAGAAGTGATTTGTATCACTTCAAGTAATGAATATTTCAAAACTTTTGAAATAGCGGAAGAGGGAAGGAAAATGCTTTCAAGAAATCAAGAGAAAGTCCATCTTTTAGATTCTAAGAGTATTGGTGCAGGTCAAGCCGTGATGATCTTAAAAGCCATTGATTTAATTAATGAGCAAAAACAAGCAAAAACAATTATTGAAGAATTAAAGAAGTTAACTATACGGAATATTGGAGTTATTAACTCTCCTTTTGATGATTCTAAGAACTCAGGGAAAATTAAAAAAGTTATTGAAAAGAATAAATTCCTTTTAGTTACTGCTGGAAAAGAAATAAGATTGAGGGAAACTCTTAAAAAAGACGAATGTGTTGATAAAATAGTTAATCGGGTTAAAAAGGATTTAAACAAAAACAAAAAAACATTAGCGGTTATTGTTCATAATGGTAATTTAGTTAAAGCTAAAGAATTAAAAGAAAGGCTCAAAGCGTTAAATATGGTAGTTTCTTTCATTAATTCTGCTGATCCTGTTTTAAGTTTAAAAATAGGTTACAAAGGGTTAATGCTTTCCTATATTAAAGAACTTTAAGTTCTATATACAACAATTATCATTAAATATATACATATGAAAATAAAAATAATTATAGATTCTGCCGCGACGATAAGCGAAGAACTAGTTAAAAAATATAATTTAGGCGTAGTTAATTTAAAAATTAATTGGGAAGAGGAAAACATAAAAGACAAGCTTGAAGAAGGAGATTTATTTGAAAAAATGAAGCAAACAACTTTCAAAACTGGGCCAAAAACATCTCAACCTTCAGTAGGAGATTTTAAAAAAGCTTTTGAAGACGCTTTTTCTGAAGGCTTTGAGGAGATTATTTGTTTAACTATGAGTAGCGTAATGTCAGGAACATATAATTCAGCGTTCCAAGCTTTGAAGTTTTTATCAAAAGAAAAACAAGAGAAGATAAGTTTAATTGATACTTTTAGTGCTGACGGAGGAGAAGGTTTGATTATTTTAAAAACCGTTGAACTTCTTCTATCAGAAAAAGAAAGAAAAGAAATTGTTTCAGAGATAGAAGCTTTTAAGAGTAAAGTTCTCGTAGTTGGTTTTATGCAAGATCCAAAATGGATTGAAAGAAACGGAAGATTAAGTAAAACAGGAGCAACTTTAATCAGACAAGCAGAAAAAATAGGTATTAGACCTCTTTTAACTTTAAAAAAAGGAAAGGTTGCTGTAACCGCTTTGAAGTTCAAAGCAAAAGACAAGATAGAGTCTGTTTTAAAAGAAATTAAAGACCACATTAAAGATGAAAAAGCGGTTTTAGTGATTACTCACGCAAACATTCAAAAAGAAGCTGAAAATTTAGAGCAAAGGATTAAAGCAGAATGTCCTAATATAGAAATTCTTTATGTTGAAAAGCTTAATCCGATTATTGGATGTCACCTAGGGCCAGAAAGTATTATTTGTTCTTATTATATAAAATAAAATGTTAAACTATTTTTTAATTATCTTAATTTCTTATCTTATTGGTTCTTTTTCGCCTGCGCTTTTAGTGAATAAGTTTTTAAATAAAGTTGATCCAAGGGAAACGGGTTCAAAAAACTTAGGGGCGCTAAATACCCTCAGAATAACAACTTCTAAAAAAGGAAAATTAGTTGGAGTTCTTGCTTTCTTATTAGTTTTTTTAATAGACGCCTCAAAAGGAGCTTTAGCCGTAGGTTTAGCGATGGCCTTAACCCCAGAGAATGCTTTTGTGAGCGCGGTTTTAGCTGGGTTCTTTGTAGTTTTAGGGCATAATTATTCAATCTTACTTAAATTTGATGGTGGTAGAGGAGCTGCTACTTTTATGGGTATTCTTTTGTTTTTAAACTTTGAACTATTTTTTGTTTGGCTTTTATCAGTACTTCTTTTTATGTTTATCTTCGAATTAATTATTCCCATTGATAAAAAAAGAAACTTTTTTAAAAGAGCCATTTCAGATCAGATTATTGGACGTCTTTTTGGAGAAGTTTTCGCTTTAATTCCTTTTTACTTCTTAGATCCTTTTGTTTTCGGGGTTTCTCTAGTTATCACGCCATTAATCTTATTAAGGCATAAGGACAGAGTTAAAAAACAACTTAAAGATTACAAAATATGAATGAATATTTAATTATTCCAATTCTTTTTATCATTTCTTACCTTTTAGGAGCAATTCCTTTTGCGCATATCTTTACAAAGCTTTTTTCAAAAAAAGATATTTTAAAGATAGGTTGGAAGAAGTCTTCTTCTTCAAACGTTTTAGCAAATATTGGAAAAGTCCCAGCGCTTTTAACTTTTCTTTTTGATGTTTTGAAAGGTTTTATAGTTGTTTTTATTGCTAAAGAGCTTGGATTGCCTTTTGAAGTTCTAGCCATCGCAGGATTCTTAGCAGTCATTGGACACAACTTTTCTATTTTTCTTAACTTTAATGGAGGAAGAGGAATTGCCACTATTTTAGGAGCTTGTCTTGCTTTTAATCCTTTTATTGCTTTTATGGCTCTAATCCCAGTTATTCTAACCGCAATTTTTTGGACTGCTTCAATCGGAACACTTTTTTCTTACCTTATGGTAATTTTTTGGAGTTATTCAATTCAAGACTTTGGTTTATCTTTGCTTTTTGCTCTTTCTTTGATTCCAATAATTATTAAAAGAGTCTTGCCAATTAAAACTTTAAGAGGTAATATTTTTAAAAGGATTGTTTTTGATCAGGATTCTATTCCTCCTTTTAGAATAAAATAGAAATGCCCCTGTAGCTCAATCGGATAGAGTACTAGGTTTCGGCCCTAGTGGTGTGGGTTCGAGTCCTGCCAGGGGCTCCATGTATTGACAAATTAATACAAATG